>NZ_JBZQJF010000080.1:0-17540 GCF_059905295.1 Mangrovibacterium sp. | reverse complement strand
GGTAATTGTTCTCTTCCAGCTCTACAATTTCCAAGGGTAATTCAATTGTTTTTCGAAACAGTTTCTTCATTAATCCGGGCAATACTTTTAACTGAGGGGCTAAAGATAGTCAGATTGATGGATTCTTTCATTTTTGGATTCGTGGATTTTTAGACAATCACTACAGGAGACAACTGGAAAACAGCTATTTTTTCAGGTTACACCAAAAGAAAAAGCCACTGCCTGAGCAGTGGCTTTTCCAATATTTTGGAACTTATTGATTCGAATTACAGTAAAGCATTCACTTTTTTAACGGCTTCAGCACTTTCTTCGAATTTTGCCTTTTCAGCATCTGAAAGTGGAATTTCAACGATTTGTTCGATTCCGTTTTTACCTAAGATGCAAGGTACACCTAACGAAATATCTGATTGTCCGTATTCGCCTTCCAGTAAAGCTGAACATGGGAACATTTTCTTAGAGTCAAGCGCAACGGCACGAACTAACTCTGATACGGCAGCACCAGGAGCATACCATGCACTGGTTCCAAGAAGTTTAGTCAGGGTAGCACCACCAACTTTGGTTGCTTCAACCACTTCAGCCATCTTTTCTTCCGACAGGAATTCAGAAACAGCTACACTGTTGCGAACTGCTTTCCCGATCAATGGAACCATACCCGTGTCGGAGTGAGCGCCGATAACCATGGCAGAAACATCAGACTGAGGACAACCTAAGGCTTCTGCGATTCTGAATTTAAAGCGGGCACTGTCCAAGGCACCCCCCATACCGATAATGCGATTTTTAGGAAGGCCTGTTGATTTGTGTGCCAGGTAAGCCATGGTGTCCATTGGGTTACTAACAACAATCAAAACAACGTTCGGGGAATATTTGATCAGGTTTTCAGAAACGGTTTTCACAATTCCGGCATTGATGCCGATTAGTTCTTCGCGGGTCATTCCCGGCTTACGAGGAATACCACTGGTAATAACAGCAACATCGCTACCAGCTGTTTTGGAATAATCGTTCGTTGTGCCAGTAACTTTCGTATCAAAACCATTCAATGATGCAGTTTGCATCAGGTCCATTGCCTTACCTTCAGCAAAACCTTCTTTGATATCGATTAATACTACTTCGTCAGCAAAATCTTTAATTGCGATATATTCAGCGCAACTTGCGCCAACAGCACCAGCACCGACTACAGTAACTTTCATAACGTAAATATTTTGGTTTTTGAAATTCTTAATAGTTTAACAAAGATAAAATCTTTTGCGGATCGGCCATCCTTTTTAACGTTCTTTTAGAGCCGATAATGATCACTATTTGCAACTTGTTGCACAAAAGTTGCACAAGGGTAAAAAAAAGAAACCGGCAGATGCCGGTTTACTTCAATTATAGTTGTTTTTTGATGTCTTCGATTAGTTGTTGTGCCAGCTGATCTGCTTTCTCAGCTGTGGTGGATTCAGCATAAATCCGAATGATAGGTTCCGTATTTGATTTGCGTAGGTGAACCCACTCTTCAGCAAAATCAATCTTGACTCCATCAATTGTGCTGACTTGCTCGCTCGCATAAAGCTGTTCGATCTTTGAAAGAACCAGGTCGACATCAATTTCAGGGGTGAGCTCGATTTTGTTTTTCGAGATGAAATAGTTGGGATAGCTTTTGCGCAGTTCCGAACATTTCAGGCCTGACTTGGCTAGTTGTGTCAGGAACAAAGCGATTCCAACCAAGGCATCGCGGCCATAGTGGCTGGCCGGATAAATAACACCACCGTTTCCTTCACCTCCAATGATTGCCTTTGTCGCCTTCATTTCAGTAACGACATTAACTTCTCCAACGGCTGAGGCGCTGTAGCTGCCACCATGCTTTTCCGTAATGACACGCAGCGCTCTGGATGATGACATATTTGAAACGGTATTGCCGGGAGTTTGAGACAGCACATAATCGGCAACGGCAACCAGTGTGTATTCTTCGTTGAACATACTGCCGTCTTCGCTGATAATTGACAAGCGATCTACGTCCGGGTCAACCACAAAACACACATCAACCTTTTTGCTCTTTGCAATGGCGCATGTTTCGACCAGGTTTTCTGGTAGTGGTTCCGGAACGTGAGCAAAATGGCCGGTAGCTTCCTCGTTGATCGGAATGATATTTTCTACGCCCATCGTTTTCAGTAAAGCCGGAATGGCGATTCCGCCTACTGAGTTCACCGCATCGAAAGCAACGGTGAAGTTGGCTGCCTTTACGGCGTCAACATCAACTAAGTCCAGAGCAAGAACCTGGCGAACGTGTTCATCAGTGTAGTCCTTGCTGGTCATTGCTCCTAAGTCATCAACCTCGGCAAAACTGAAGCTTTCTTCTTCGGCATATTTCAAAATCGCAGCGCCATCAGCAGCCGTGACAAATTCACCTTTGCCGTTTAATAGTTTCAGTGCATTCCATTGCTTGGGGTTATGGCTTGCGGTAAGGATAATACCACCATCTGCTTTTTCTGTTGTTACAGCAATCTCGGTTGTTGGAGTGGTTGCCAGGCCAAGGTTGATAACATCGATTCCCATGCCTGAAAGTGTAGCACACACCAATGCATTTACCATTTCGCCACTGATGCGGGCATCGCGGCCAACAACAACTTTGGTTTTTTGCGATGTTTTTGTGCCTTTCAACCATTTCGCATAGGCTGCTGTGAACTTCACAACATCAAGTGGCGAGAGGCCTTCTCCGGGGTTTCCGCCGATCGTTCCGCGGATCCCGGAAATAGATTTTATTAAAGTCATATGATAATTTCTTTGTCTGTAGTAATTACATGAAATGAAGATAACTTTCTACCAGTGTCGAGAACTCATGGTTTTCTCCGTAGGTTTTAAAGTTGTTGATTAATTCTTTGTCGTTGAATGAACGAAGCTTAATTATGGTATGGTCAATAATTGCTGAGGGAAACACCTGGTCGACCTCGAATTCGGCCCGATGCTGTTCCAGGTGGTCAGCAGCTTCAATGCAGGATGTTGGCAGGAACTCAAAGTCAATATCTTCGTTTTCATCGAATAAGTTTGCATCTGTTTTCAAGGTATCTGCCTTTTTTACCGATTCGCTGTTCAATAAGCCGTTGAGCACCCCCATGATAAGAGCTGCCGCCAGCAAATACGGATTTGCTGAACCGTCGGCTCCGCGGTATTCGAGTGTTTGGCGCGATGATAAATCAGTTGGATCATCAGGGTGTTGGTTAGCATGTGCTGAAAGCGATTCCATGCGGTTCCAGCCCAGTGGCACGCGAATAAGAGTTGAGCGGTTTTGCATGCCCCAGCAAATTTGATTAGGGATTTGCTGACCTTGCATCAAGCGTAGGTATGATATCGGTGTTGGATTGGCAAAAGCGCAAAATGCCGGAGCCAGATTGAGCAATCCACCAATCATCTTTAAACTGGTGGTCGTCAGAATGCCTTGGTCCATGAGTACATTTTTGCCGGCATGTTCAACCATAAAATGAATGTGTAAGCCACTTCCCGGTTGATTTAAGGCAATCTTTGGGATGAAGGTCACATTCACATTGTATTTCAGTCCCAGCATGCGCAAAATCCATTTGGCAACCGCCAGTTGGTCTGCTGCATCTTCGGGATCGCCCACTGCAAATTCAATTTCGTGTTGTTCGTAAAGCTGTCGGTTTAAAATGAAGTTGCCGGTTTCGGCATGCCCAAAACGAACTTTACCACCACAGCGGGCAATTAATTTTAATGCTTCGACCCGTAACTTTTCGTGAGCCGAATATGGTTCTGCGCTTTGGTAGCCATTCTCTGCAATTATGGTGCGTTCGTCGATATCACTAATGACGTAATATTCCAGTTCGGCCATTATCTTAATCGTCATACCGGTCGATTTGTTGAACTGGTTACGGGCTTTGCGAAGAATATATACCGGGGAGCTTTCCAGTGGTTCACCATCGGGTCCGTAAAACGAGCACAGAATTTCGAGGGATGGAATTTCTGAAAACGGATTTAGAAATGCCGTTTTGTAGCGGGGAACCAGGTAAAGGTCGCTGTTGTTCGGGGGTAAAAATGAAAAGATGCTGCTCCCGTCAACTCTTTCGCCGGAGGTGAGGAGCATGTCCAGTTCCTCCATGCTGGTTACCATGAAATTGATGGTTTTCAATTTGCCGTCTTCAGCTGTATAACGGAAGTTTACCATTTCAATCTGCCGTTCTTCGACGAACCGGATCAGATCTTCTTTATTGAATTCGTGAGCCGGTTTTTGCAGGTACTGAACGAGTGGGTTCGGGTGTGTTAGCATGATATGGTTCAATTATATCCGGATCAAAAATAAGGAGTTTTTAGAATTTTGCTCCTTGAATGAAAAGAAAAAGCCCTCCCGAAAACGGGAAGGCTTTGAATATGATGTGCTTATTGTTGATTATTTCAACTTGGCAATTTGTTCTTCCAAAACTTTGATTTTGGCTTCGGCATCGGCTTGTTTAGCCCGTTCTTTTGCAACAACAGCTTCAGGTGCGCCGCTCACAAAACGTTCGTTGCTCAGTTTTCCCATTACCGATTTCAGGAAGCCTTTGGTGTATTTCAACTCTTCTTCCAGCTTTTTCAGTTCTTCTTCAATATCAACCAAATCGCCCAGCGGTACAAAGAATGTACTTGATTTTACCAGGAACGAACCGGCTCCGCTAACTTCTGCGCTAACTTCGTTGTATGCTGAAAGGTTCCCCAATTTGCTGACTACTGTGTTTAGTTCGGCTTTGTAACCTTTGTCGCCCGGCATTACGGCCAGTTCCAGGCTGTCTTTATTGGCAATGTTGTTTTTAGTACGGATGTTACGGATCCCGGAGATAATTTCTTTGGCATCTTCGAACTGTTGCAGGAAGTTGGCATCATACCCCGTTGATTTTGGCCAGCTGCTGATCATGATACTTTCGCCTTCCTGACGTTCTTTTAGGTATTGCCATATTTCTTCACTCACAAATGGCATAAACGGATGGATGAAACGCAACACTTCGTCGAAGATGTCAAGCAACTCTGCATATGTTTTTCCGTCGATCGGTTGTTGGTAAGCTGGTTTAACCAACTCGAGCAACCAGCCAGAGAATTCGTCGCGAACAGCAGTATAGGCGTTCATCAACGCATCCGAAATCCGGAATTTGTCGAAGTGGCCATCAGTTTGCTCAATAATTTGACTGAACTTCTGACGGAACCATTCGATCGCGATTTTTGAATGCTTCGGTTGAGGGATCGTATTGTCAACATCCCAGCCTTTTACCAGGCGGAACGAGTTCCATAGCTTGGTTACGAAACCTGCACCTTGTTGCGGTAAGCTTTCGTCGAACAACAAGTCTCCACCGGCAGGCGAGCAAAGCATCATTCCTACACGAACACCGTCGGCACCGTAGTTGGCAATCAGGTCGAGCGGGTCGGGCGAGTTACCCAGCTGCTTCGACATTTTGCGGCCCAACTTGTCGCGCACAATACCGGTGAAGTACACGTTTTTGAAGCAGGGCTCCTGGCGGTACTCGTAACCGGAAACAATCATCCGGGCTACCCAGAAGAAAATGATATCCGGGCCTGTTACCAGGTCGTTGGTAGGGTAGTAATATTTAATTTCTTCGTTCTCTGGATTGTTGATCCCATTGAAAACGGAGATTGGCCACAGCCAGCTCGAGAACCAGGTATCCAAACAATCTTCGTCCTGACGCAGATTTTCCAGTGTCAGCTCCGGTTGTTTTTCCTGTGCCAGTTCCAGCGCCTTTTCTGCTGATTCGGCTACAACGTAACTTCCATCAGGCAGGTAATAGGCCGGAATTTGGTGTCCCCACCACAATTGTCGTGAGATGTTCCAGTCACGGATGTTCTCCATCCAGTGGCGGTATGTATTTTTGAATTTTTCGGGAACAAACTTGATGATGTCGTCCATCACGGCATCCAGGGCAGGCTTCGCCAAGTCTTCCATTTTCAGGAACCATTGGGTTGAAAGCTTCGGCTCGATAGGTACACCAGTACGCTCCGAACAACCTACTTTGTTGGTGTAGGCTTCGGTTTTTTCCATCAGGTTTTTATCGATTAATTCCTGCTCAATCTCTTGACGTACATCGAAACGGTCTTTGCCATCGTAATGAAGTCCGCTGGCATTCAATGTGCCGTTATCATTGAAAATGTCGATGGTGTCGAGTCTGTATTTTTCACCCAGCATGTAGTCGTTCACATCGTGAGCCGGGGTAACTTTCAAACAGCCGGTACCGAATTCCATATCCACATATTCGTCCTCGATAACCGGAACTACGCGGTTTACGATCGGAACAATTAATTTCTTACCTCGAAGGTGTGCTGTTTTTGGGTCATTGGGATTAATGCAGACCGCAGTATCTCCGAAGATGGTTTCGGGGCGGGTCGTAGCAATCACTGCATATTCAGCCCCCTCAACTCCCCCGTGGGGGGAGCTTTCCAATGCAGCCTTTATCGCTTCGATCACATTGTCGGTATTGCCAATTATCTCTTCGTTCGTGAAGCGTATAACATGATAACCGAGCTCATTTAAAATCTCAGTTTTTAATGCATCCAGCTTTTGAATTTCGGGTTGGTCGTGGTAGCCACCATCAACTTCAATAATTAACTTCTTAGAAAGCGCAATGAAGTCAACGATGATATCATTAATAATGTGTTGTCTTCTAAATTTCTCGCCTAACTGATTGGCCCGGAGGATTTCCCATAATGCACTTTCAGCTTCCGTTTGGTTCTTGCGTAGTTTCTGAGCGTTTGCTTTCAGCAATTCGTAGTCGGCTTTACGCGCGGTTTTGTATAGCGGGTCTTCCTTCCCTCCAGCGGGGGGATCGAGGGGGGCTATCTTGTAACGCAGGTAATACAGTTTGCCGGTTTGTTCTTTGTAAATTACTTCCTCGTCCGACAAGGCTGTTTTTGCAGCCGGGTCCCAGTTTACCATGCGCACGCCGCGGTAAATAAGTTCCTTGTTGAACAGGTCGACAAATACTTTAATAACCGACTCGCTACGTTGCTCATCCATCGTGAAACAAGTACGATCCCAGTCGCATGAAGCACCCAGTTTTTTCAACTGCTCCAGGATAATGCCACCGTGTTTGTGGGTCCATTCCCAGGCATGTTCCAGGAACTCTTCACGAGTCAGGTCGGTTTTCGAGATTCCCTGGTCCTTCAGTTTTGCAACAACTTTAGCTTCGGTTGCAATCGAGGCGTGGTCGGTACCCGGCACCCAGCAGGCATTCTTGCCCAACATGCGCGCACGACGGGTCAGGATGTCCTGAATGGTATTGTTGAGCATGTGCCCCATGTGCAGCACGCCGGTTACGTTTGGTGGCGGAATGACAATCGTGTAGGGTTCACGTTCGTCGGGAACAGAGTGGAAAAAACGCTGATCCATCCAATACTTATACCATTTGTCTTCAACTTCGGCCGGATTATACTTGCTAGGAATCTCCATCGTATCTTTTAATTGTGTATTTCGATTGAATTTATTTGAGGCTGCAAAAATATAAAAGTTTGACGAATATGAGGTTATCGGTTGATCGAAGTTCTGCTATTTAATGGTGAGCAAACCTGTTTTCAACATTCAGCCTTCATCCGTGTTTACATGACAGTTCGGAAAGCGGTTTGAATTTCCTGCCTTGCCGAATTTTTTTCTTCGCTAGGGAATTCAATTTCTCTAGTTAGGAAAAAAAATTCCCTAGCTAGGAAATTTTCGACCTGTAGAAAGCGAAACCCAATCGCTGCTTGCTAAATAAAATGACAATTTAATGACCATTAGTGACCAACATATAAGTGTTTCCGGGAAGTTCTCCGATGCCGAGATCTTCGAACTGCTGGAAGAGAAAACGAACCAGTACAATTGCCCTGATTTCATTGAAACAGACCCGATTCAAATCCCGAGACAGTTTGCGCAGAAGGAGAATATCGAGATTGCCGGTTTTCAGGCTGCAACGATTGCCTGGGGACAACGGGCTACGATTATTAAAAACGGAAAATGGCTGATGGAGGCGATGGATCACGATCCGTATGGTTTCCTGATGAATACGAATGAAGATGAATGGTTGCACTTCGAATCCTTCAAACATCGGACGTTTAATGGTGTCGACTGCCTTTACTTTTTGCGCTCGTTGAAGAATATTTACGAACATCATGGCGGACTTGAAGCCGTGTTCACCCGAGGCTATCAGCAGGAGGGCGCCGTTTCAGGGGCGTTGCGCTATTTTCGCCAGGTGTTTTTTGAACTTGAAGGAGACCGTCGCACGCAGAAGCATGTGTCGAATATTGATAAGGGAGCTTCGGCTAAGCGATTGAATATGTACCTGCGCTGGATGGTTCGAAAGGATGATGCCGGTGTGGATTTTGGTATTTGGGATGGCATCCCCATGGCGGACCTGTTGTTGCCACTGGATGTGCATACCAGCAAGCAAGCCCGGCAGCTGGGCTTACTGCAACGTAAGCAGGATGATTGGAAAGCGGTGCTTGAGGTTTCCGAACGACTGCGGAAATTTGATCCGAATGATCCGATTAAATATGATTTTGCCTTATTCGGATTAGGTGCTTTTCCGCAAGAACCAATAACCGATGATTAGACCTCGGCTCACAGCTCAGTTTTGGCACACACAAGGTTTACATTGTTAAGAATTACAAATCGATTAAATAGCCTGATTAATTTTATAATTTTGCGGGTCGCAGTTTAATTAATCCATGAAAACCCAATGAGCAAAGTATTTCTCTCATTTTTAAAATATTATTTGTTCTGGTTGCTGTTTTTCACAGCTTTCAAGATCTTCTTTGTTATTTACAATTACCCAACGGTTGCCAGTTTATCGTCGGCTGATTTCTGGGGCATCTTCCGCCATGGAATCATCATGGATTTGTCGGTTGCCGGCTATTTCAGCATGATCCCCGGGCTTATTTTTAGTCTTGGATTTGTGGCAACCAGTCGGTTCAGCTCTTACCTCTTAAAATATTACACGTTTCTGTCATTGGTAGTCCTGACCATATTAGGCTTAACTGATGCCGGTTTGTATCCCGCCTGGGGAACCCGTTTAAACGCCCAGTTCCTGATGTATCTCGAAACGCCCGGTGGCATTTATGCTTCTATGGCCTGGTGGCAGCTCCTTTTGTTTCCCTTGCTTACGATTGGTATTGTTTGGGTAAGCTTTAAAGGTTATAATGGGTTGCTGAATCGGAAGAAACTGGCGCAGCTTAAGTTGAAATGGTGGGGCATTCCGGTGATGGTTTTTTTTACGGCAGCCCTGATTATCCCTATTCGTGGAGGACTCGACCGTTCTCCCATGAATCACAGTAACGTTTACTTTAGTGAGCATTTGGAAGCCAATCAGTTTGCCTATAATTACTTCTGGAACTTCATGCACGATGTGCTGAAGAATAAAAAAGCGCGGGTTGATGTGAATTATATGCCCGATGAAGAGGCGAAGGCTATTTTAGAAGCACACGATAAGATGGGCGTTCCAGCCCCTCAGATCATTCAACCTGTCGATGGAAAGCCTACCAATATTATTTTGGTGTTCCTCGAGAGTTTCTCAGATAAGGTGATTGAGCCGCTTGGCGGCTTGCCGGGAGTAACACCACGGTTGAACGAGTTTTGTAAGGAAGGCATTGCTTTCAAATCATTTTATGCTACCGGCCGCCGCTCGGATAAAGGGATGTCGGCAACAATTGGTGGCCGCCCGTCGGATATGAGCCGCACAACCGTATTGGCCTTTCCTGATAAAATGAGCAAGCTTGATTATTTTCCGAAGTATTTTGCCAACAAAGGCTACGATATGTCCTTTTATTATGGGGGCGACGTGAATTTTTACAATACCCGGGCGGTGATGCTTCAGTCGGGGATTAATAAGATTATTTCCAAATCAGACTTCCCGCTTGAAACCGGGTTGAAACAAAAATGGGGTGTTCCCGATGAGTATTTGTATGCGCGTATGTTCGACGACCTGAAGAAGGAGAAAGAGCCTTTCTTCAGTATGGTTTATAATATTAGTAGTCACGAGCCATTTGACATTGACCATTATCACAAGTTCCCGACCAACAATACCGAGAATAAATACCTGAATGTGGCATCTTATGCTGACAGCTGCCTGGGTGTTTTTATCGATTCGCTGAAGCAAACAAGCTTATGGGATCATACGCTGGTCATGATTACTGCTGACCACACTTCACTTGAGCCGGGCCCAACAAATATCACCCAGCCGGAAACTTTCCGTATTCCACTGATTTTTATCGGTGGTGTGGTGAAACAACATTTAATCAGCGATCGCTTCGGTAACCAGAACGATTTAGCACCAATGTTACTGAAACAGCTTGGATGGCAACATAAAAAGGACTTACTTTCGAAAGACTTTCTTGTAGACGATAGTTATGCCTTTTATTTTAACGGACAAGGTTGGGGATTTATGAGTTCCGAAGCTGGTTGGTTTATGAATACGAATACGAAGAAGCAGGATTTCTTTTATAACTATGCTCCGGAGAAGGTCGATTCGCTTATGCATTTTGCAAAAGCTTATGTGCAATATTTGCACGACGGACATCTCGAACAGTAGTCAGCGATGAAAAGGAAGTACCAGTTTATAGTCAATCCGGTTGCCGGGCCGAAAAATAACATTCAGTATTTTAAGCAATTGAAGGCCGAGTTGCTTGAGCGGGGAATTCCGTTCAACAGCAAAAAGACTAAACGTGCCGGCCATGCACCCGACCTGGTGCGTAAGCGACTTGAAAAACGAAAGGCTGTTATTGTGTCGGTTGGAGGTGATGGTACTTTTAATGAAGCCGCTTCGGTGTTGGTGGGTACTTCGCGCAAGATGGCTCATATACCACGAGGCTCTGGAAACGGATTGGCACGAATGCTGAAAATTCCCGGAAAGATTAAGGAAATTGCCGATTACCTGGAATTCGGTAAGGCCAAAGCTATAGATGTGGGGAAGATCAACGATGACTACTTTTTTTGTACCTGCGGCTTTGGCTTCGATGCGTTGATCGCACATCATTTCGCGAGTAGTGTAAAACGTGGACTGAAAGGCTATGTGGGCTATGTGCTGAAGTCTTTTTTCAATTTTAAAGGTGTTGATGCTCAATTTTCGCTGGATGGAGAGGCGTATAGCGGGAGCTACTTTGCCGTAACAATCGCCAATGCTAATCAATATGGTAATGATGCGTTTATTGCTCCGGAAGCCGATTTGGAAGATGGTCTACTCGATGTGACTCTAATTAAACCGTTTCCGCTTTGGTACGCACCTGTATTGGCTGTTGCACTTTTCGGGAAATGGATTCACAAAACCCGCTATGTGGAAAGCCGCAAAGTGAAGGAGTTTGAGATTCGTTCGCTCTCGCAGCCTTATTTCCATGCCGACGGCGATGTGTATTCGCTTGAACTTCCGGCTAAAATTACGGTTCTGCCCCAGGCATTAAACTTGTTGGTACCCTCGCACTGATCGTCAGTCATTCAATCCAGCTTTGTGAAATAATTATTTGCTTCGTCCATACTTATTTGTTGAAGAATTATAGTTAAATTAGTTAGCTTGTAATTACGTGTTACCATTCGTTATGCAATTGGTACCGTGTCATTCAAGTTTGATCATTTAACCAACCTATAATTCAAAAAAATGAAAAATCTACTTTTCGTATTACTAAGCTTGTTTTGCGTTCAGCTTGCTCAGGCTAAGAAGGTCGAACTAAGTCTGAATCTTGAAGTCGGTCACACTTATATCACCAAGTCGGTGTCGGTTGGAACCATCAATCAGGAAATGATGGGGAAAAGCATCGATATTGATATGGAAATTACCGGAAATATGTCGTTTAAGGTGACCAACAAATCGGCTGCCGGTTACGACCTGGATGTTCAGTACACCTCGATGGTAATGGATATGAAGATGCCGCAAATGAATATGACTTTCAGTTCGGAAACGCCGGATGCTAAAGATCCGCTATCGGGTATGCTGGCAAAAATGACCAATAAAACCTTTCAACTGACACTAAGTAAAAAGGGTGAGGTGTTAGGGGTGAAAAATCTGGATGTTATTCTCAATGAGGCTATCGGGGCTTTAGGTGAATTGCCGGAAGCTCAAAAGCAACAGCTGCAGGAACAGCTGAGTGATAATTACGGAGTAGATGCTTTTCGTGGGAACATGGGAAGTATGCTGTCTATTTTTCCGGCCGATCCGGTAAAGGTGGGTGATAGCTGGAAGTCGTCGTTAAAATTGAAGTCCGGGATGGTTCTGGACCTCGAAATGACCTACACCTATAATGGGGAAGAGGGTGATTATTACCTGGTGTCGGGTGAAGGAACCGTGGAATCGCCGGAAAACAGTTCTCCGATTAAGACAAATGGCATGTCGATGTCTTTCGAAATGAGCGGAACAATGAAATCGGATCTGAAGATTGATAAAAAGACCGGTTGGGTTATGGCTGGTACGGCCGAGCAAAAAATTAGCGGAAAGGCTAAGATTGCCGGAAACGAACAGATGCCGAACGGTATGGAAATACCGATGAAATTGTCCACCACGACAACTTATACCGGAGAATAAAACAACCGCCATAAAACAGGAAAAGCGGCAATCGATCTGGTGATCTTTTGCCGCTTTTTTAGCATTCCTCTCTTAAGCGTTTTTAATTCCGTGCCAAGTTTAGTAATTCGGCCACATTTTCCCAAGGAATTAATTTAAAATTTTGTGCAACAGCTTTTCCATCATCATAATTATAACCATCCTGAACAACCAGTAAGCCATGTTGGAAATCATCATTCAGGTAGCTGCTGTAAATGTCGATACCATCGGTTTCCTCAGCTCCGTCAACCACTCCGTCGGTAATGCGGAAGTTTCCTATGTACCTGTGCGGAGGCTGGCGATCGTAAACAGCAAAGCTGTAATTCCCCTGGCTCGATGCAAGCAGGTAACCTTTTCCTTGGGGTAGGTAATAAATTGCGATCCCTTCGATGTCGTAAGCAATATTTTCGTTATCCGCTTCGCCCGACTTGGCCAGTTTGGTCCCTTCAGTTAAAGCGTCAGGCTCGGCTGCAAATTTCCAGATCCCGTCGTTTTCTTCTCCCAAAAAAAGAACCTGGTTTTCATCGTCAGCGACCATGCCTTCAACCTGGGTGTGTACATCGAACGTGCGGACTAATTTGGCATCAATCAGGGGATCGGAAGCAAATAACTCCCATTGCTCAATTTCGCCCTCTTTGCTGTTCATGTAGGCAAAAATCTTTTGGCTCGATGGGCTTTTGTATAGCGCAAAACCGTAAACTTCACCAGCCATTTCGCTGGTAATGGTTCGGGCCGCCATATTCGTTAATTTGCCACCAGGGGTAATTTGATAAATAGCAAGACTTTTGCTACTTCGGTTGGTTGCACAAACCAAGTCGATGGTGTCGTTATTCAAAATAAAACCGTAACGGACATCCACATTGTTCATATTACCATCAGCATAGTAATGTTGCTGAATTCCCTTTAGGTTATAGGTTGCCAAACCGCCTTTCTTGTCCGTACCGATAATATAGGTTTCGCTCGAATCTTTCGGGTTCACCCAAATAGCCGGATCGTCAGCAGCATCTTCATCTACCGGCTGTGGCATTGGTGTTGTTTCGTAAAGAGCTGTTGTTGTCAGCGTTATTTTTTTTGCTTTTTCAGCCGATCCTTCACTAATCCGGTTGCATGAAAAAGCCATGAGGATAAGTCCTGTTAGTGCAAGTATTTTGGTTGTCGATAAGAAATGTTTCATGCTATTTCATTTTCTAAGATATAAATTACTAAGCTCATAAATAAAGAAAATCCCTGCTCTGGGAGACGAGCAGGGTGTTCTCTATGGGCGTCTTATTTAGAAATCGAATTTCAATCCAAAGTTAAGCTTAACATCATAGTATTCAGCTTGCATGGTGTACTTCGATTCTCCTTGATAGTAACGCAGCGGTTGATTTAGTAAATTGTTGGCTTCAGCAAAAATGCGGAATTTCTTGTTAAACGCATAGCTGGTGTTAACATCCATATAAGTTACTTCGTCGTAGTAGCGGTCTTCGAAAGCTACACTTCCAAACTCGTCGATAAAGTCGCTTGCATAGTTGAATGAAACGCGGACTGAAAGCTTCTTGCCTTCGTAATACAATGACGCATTAAACGTATTTTCAGGTGTTCCCGGCAGGGTAACATCATCTTCGTTGTGCCCTTCAATCTGGAAGTTGCTTACATCAGATTTGGTATAGGTATAGTTGGTATAGAAACCCATTTGTTTCAGGAATCCCGGTAGGAAGTCTAACTGACGCTGGAATGAAGCTTCAATCCCGTACAGTTTAGCGTCGCCGGCATTAATTGGTTGGGTGAATTTGTCCCAGGTATTATTTAAATAAGTATAGTCTTCCATGGTACTCTTTACAATGAAATCGTTAATGTCTTTGTAGAAAACTCCGGCTGAGAACATACCAACTGATTGGTAATAGTGTTCAAACATCAGGTCGAAGTTCATCGATGTTGTTGCACTAAGATCTGAGTTCCCAATGGCGATTTCGTTGTCTTCGCGGTTTGTTTCAACGTAAGGCACAAGGTCGAAGTAGCGTGGACGGGCAATGGTGTTGGTCCATCCGGCCTTCAATTGTGTATTTGAGTCGAAGTTGTATTTGAACATCAGGGAAGGTAGTACATTGGTGTAGTTGCTCGATTCTTCCGGGGTTTTATCCAGGCTTTCAAAGTC
Organism: Mangrovibacterium sp.; assembly: GCF_059905295.1. Taxonomy (NCBI): domain Bacteria; kingdom Pseudomonadati; phylum Bacteroidota; class Bacteroidia; order Marinilabiliales; family Prolixibacteraceae; genus Mangrovibacterium; species Mangrovibacterium sp. The sequence continues at coordinate 2,882 of NZ_JBZQJF010000080.1, read as the reverse complement.
GCCGTCTTCGTTCAGTGTAATTGCATAGCCAGAATAGTTCAGATTCGTATTTTCCAGGCGAACACCGGCAACCAGATCCAGGTTTCCAAAAGATTGATCGTAGCGTACATAACCTGCCGTTACATCTTCGCTGGCATCGAAGTTACCAGCTAATTCTTCCGGATCTTGAGCCTTGTCGAAACTAGAAGAATTTTCCAGGTTCAAACCGGCAACAAACTCTTTGGTTACAAAGGTTCCTGCAACATAGTCTCCGGCGCGATAGTTGTCTTTTGTTTGTACTTTGGTGTTAGCGATAGCGTTGGCAACGAATGTAGCCTCGTCAGTAGGCTCATAGGTGTAGAAGTCGTTGTTGCGCGATTTTGACTTGCCTTTGTATTTTGCCCCGAAGCGTAAAACTTTCGATTTACTGCTTTCAGCTAATGGTAGTTTGAAATCTATTTTGAAGGCCTTGTCAATATCTTCCGTGTACTGGTGTTCTTCAGTCAGCTCGTCAAAACCCCAGTTTGCGTTAAAGTCGCGTGCGTCTTCATCATTTACAGTAACCTGAGGTTTTTCCGTATCTGTTAAGTCCTGAGTAATGTCTACATGTTTATAGGCAAAATTCAAATAGCGTTCGTTGGGACGGTCTTCATTGGCCTTCGAATACGAAGCTTGCCATTTCATTTCCATGGCACCAAACTGGTGGTCTCCTTTCAACGCAACGTGCCAGGTCCGTTGGTCTTCCAGTCGGGCATCTTTGTTGGTCCCTGCTTTTACTTCACGCTCAATTTTTGAATCGCCGGTTTCGTCCAGATTTTTGTACACAACGCGGAAACGGTTTTCCCAGTCATTCCGATGGTTGTACATGATCTTTGCTTCAATTTTATGGGACGGATTGAACTCATAGTCGAAAGCAGCCGAATAACTTTGGCGCAGACGCTGAATCCAATATGTCCGTACTTGAAGTTCAGTCATGATCATGCCATTATCGCCTTCGTCCCATTCCGCTTCCAGGTCATCCGAACCCAATTTGTGGTTCTGACGTGCTCCGGCCAGGGTCATCCCCAGTTTGTTGTTGAAGAAACGATCGGCATATAATAAGGAGATGTTTTCAGCAGCTTTGTCAGTCAGGCAGTTGTAGGTTGTACCGATTGTACCGCTGATTCGGCGGGCATAAGGATTGGATTTCGTCACCAGGTTTACCGAACCACCGATGGCATCTGCGTCCATATCGGAGGTAACTACTTTGTTCACCTCGATGCTTTGAACCATGTCCGAAGGAACCAGATCGAGCTGAATAGCGCGGGTTTCAGCTTCAGCTGAAGGAATCCGGTCTCCATCGATGGTTACCGAGTTGTATTCAGGAGCAGCTCCTCGAATGGTTCCAAAGCGAGCTTCGCCCTGGTCGTATTGGACGCTAATGCCCGGAATACGTTTCAAGGCATCACCAACGTTGGCGTCAGGGAAGCGGCCAACCTGATCGGATGAGATCACGTTGGTAACATTAATACTGCTTTTTTGTTGGTTCAGAGCTTTTGATTGACCTTGCAGCGAGCCGTTTACTACGACTTCCTTCAGGTCAACTCCAGCTTCCATGGTGAAGTCTAGTTTGCTTGTTTTGCCAAGTTCGACAGTAACTTCCTGGCTTGTTTCCTTGAAACCGATATAGCTAACGGTAACTTCATAAGTTCCTGCCGGAAGTTTTACAATCCGGTAAAATCCATTCACATCGGAAACAACACCTTGGTTTTGGCTTTTGATTACGACTGTGGCACCAGGTAAGGGTAATTTATCCTGGTCCAGAATACGTCCGGCGATTATTCCGAAATTGGAAGGCATATCGCCTTCACCATCGTTGGTCGCGAATATGTTTTGATTAAAAAGAAGGGAAAGAAAAAAAATTAGAAATAGGAATTTTGAGTTCATTTTGGTGATGTGTTTTGGTTAAGACGATGGCAAATGTAGGATGAGCTTTTGTGAGCATATGTTTCTTAATAGTTAGCGAATCGCTAAGCCTTATTTTTAAATTAAATTAGGTAGATGATAGATGGATAGCGCTTTAGCTGGTGTTTTGTGATGTTAACTAAAGATTAAGACGTGCGTTTAAATGTTAAGTGTATGTTTGTCGGGACGAATAAGAGGTTGTATCCGAGTTTGTTGCGGTTCTTGTGGTTGATAATGAGTGTGTAAACCGTGTCTTAACAAAACATTTAACTTTGATTACGAACTTGTTTTGCTTTGTTTAATGAGTTGTTTCGGAATTGTGCTTGGTGTTACAGAACGATGATTCGATCGTCAGATGCAATGACTTTGGAGAACCGTTGTAGTCAACTTTGCAAGGTCGAGATGACAAATTTTAGAAAGAGTAGGGGGGAGCGTTGGTGAATTTGTCTGGAGCAATGTCCGATTTCAGCCGAGCAATATTGAAAAGATCAGGAGCGACCCTTGTTTCGCTTTGAGCGGCATCCGAATTGCCTGGAGCAATAGCCGAACAAGACGAACGCTTGTTTGCGTACGCCCAATTACTTTTATGAGGTCTGATTGTTTATTTTATCCGAAAAAGAGCTGTTCGCCCTTTGGATTAGATACCGGCTCTTTGTAGTCCGGATATACTCGCTTGCAGCGAATCATTGGAGTTAGCTAAGGCTTCCGCATTTTGCGGTAAAAGTTTATCTATTTTGTCGGCGCTTTTTTCAGTTAATGTGCGTCGGTTAAGCATTGCGTAGATGACTAAACAAGCTAAAATTGCCAAAATGTAATAATCTCTCTTCTTCATAACCAATAGAATGAAACGCCGTTGCGTTCAATTATTCGGGGGGCAAAAGTAGAAAATACTTTATATCGGCAAATAAAAATGCTGTTAAAATTCACTTGTCAGAGTTTTTAGTTAAAGTTTAGGTGAT
>NZ_JBZQJF010000079.1:0-31422 GCF_059905295.1 Mangrovibacterium sp. | reverse complement strand
TTTTCGAGGGTACCACTTCTTAACCGGAACGTAATCAGCTTAACCATTATTTATAGCGGATTTAAAATTTGATTATCCGCCCTGTAATCCTGACGGGCTATTTTGCAATTGGGTCTGATCCTGGCTTTTTTACATTGGACCTGAATCTCAAAAACCATCAAAATCTATCGGGATGATTACTCTGAGAAATAAATTTGCCTTACTTCAAAATAACGGTTTTCGTTGGTACCTGCTTGTTTATTCCCTTTTCTTATTGCTGGGCTTAGTTATCCTGTTAACAACAAATTATGGCGATGTCGTTTTGTTTGTCAACCGCTTTTCGCGGATGGAATGGGATCGTACGGCCGACTGGATTACCCGAATTGGCTTGGGGAGTACCATGGTTATTGCGGCATTGGGATTTGCCTTGTATAAGCTTCGTTACTCCTTAATGATGTTGTTTAACCTGGCGCTTGTGGGGATCGTCACGGGAATCTTCAAGAATTTCCTTTTCCCGCATGTGGTGCGCCCCATGAAATACTTCGAGCCGGAAGCCTTTCACCGCATGGTTCGCTTGTTTGATTATAACCTGTTGCATAGTTTCCCGTCCGGTCACTCCATGACTATTTTCGCTATGATGAGCTTACTGGCCTATTTTTCAGGGAAAAGGGTAGCCGGTGTCTTATTTGTCTTCGTTGCTGTCCTTGTTGGACTGACCCGAATCTATTTGTTGCAACATTTCTTTGTTGATGTGTATGTTGGTTCGCTATTGGGTTTGCTTTGCACTATGGCAACCATCTGGATGGGCGATCATGTTGTTAAGCTGAAAGCCCGTCAATTCTTCCAATATCCTTTTCTTGTTTACCGCTTACGTCGTAGTTTTTCTACTTTTTTCTGGTAATCAACACTGTCGTCGGGCTCTCAAACAGATCATGTGCACTGAAACTGATTTCTGCACTTGCCGGTAATTCAATTTGTCCGATCTTCTTTTGGGTTGAAATGATGACTCCCTGGGGATATTGCTCAAAGAATGCCTCCATTTCACCTGCTTCAATTTCCGGTATTTCCCGTTTCAGGTTGAACGCGTAAGCTGCGTTGAATTTTTGGAAATAGCGAACTTCTTTTCCTTTGAGGAGGTTGAGGCTTTGTGCAACCGGGTTGTGCTTGTCGATAACCGGGAAGGCAAAACGAAAGAAGATGAATCCGGTAATTACGCCGGCTAATAAGATCGCCGTTATTGCTGCTTCAAGCTTACGTTTGTAGTAATAAAGAAGTGCTAAGCCGGCCAGTAGCGGAAAGGGAAGGAAATACCAAGCTACATACGGAACATCTTTAACTGACGGATCGAAACGGAGGCCCATGAGCAGTCCCGGAACAAGGATTAAAGCAATGGCAAATAGCACCCACAATCCGGTTCGTAATGCTTTGGGGGCTTCGAACTTTTCGTGCAGGAATATTCCGGTCAGAATAGCCAGGTAGGGCAATGCCGGAACGGTATAATTTGGCAACCGGGTTTTTGAGAGCATGAAGAACCCAACAATTGTCAGCCCGGCAACCAGGTTGAAGAGGATGAACGACTCTTTTCGGTTACGAAAGCCCTGGCGGATGGCTTGTGGCAGAAAAACCGAAAAGGGAAACAAGCCAATGAGCACATAGAGCAAGGTCAGCAGGAAAGTGCCGCCGTGCCCCTCCATCTCTTCCGAGAAACGCCCCAGGTTATGTTTCAGAAAAAAGCCTTCCGTCCACGCTCCGTTGGTATGCCAATGAACCAACAGGTACCAGGGCAAAGCAATCAGGATTACAAGTGCCGCACCTGCAAAGGGGTAAAGCCGCCGGAGAACCGGCCACTTCAATTGTTTGCTGAAAAGCAGAAACAGGAAACAGATTACGCCCGGAAGTGCAATAGCGACCGGCCCTTTAGCCAACGTTCCCAAGCCGATTGCTGCATAGAGGGTGACGCCCCAAATTGGTTGTTTCTCTTCGAGGAAAAGGTAAAACGAAAACAGCGCCGCAGTCATAAAAAACACCAAATACGGATCGGGAACAGCCAGGTGAAACTGGATACTTAAATGTATGGAGGCTAACAGGACAAGCGCAGTCAGTAAGGCCGGTCTGGCTCCGGCTTGTTTTCGCGTGAATAAGAAGGTGATCAGTACTGTGAGCGCTCCGAACAGGGCTGAGAAAAACCGGGCAGCAAACGGATTTACGCCGAAGACGGAGTAGCTCAGCATCATGAAAAAGTAGTGCAAAGGTGGTTTGTCGGTGCGGAGTATTTGGTTGAATGTGGGCACCACAAAGTCGGTTCGTTCCAGCATTTCGCGCGCACACTCGGTATTTTTAGCTTCATCCAGAATGTAAATGCTTACCCCTCCGCTGTTGTTGAGGTATAGTATCCATGCCAGTGCAAAAATCAGCCACGGAAGATAATTCAGTCTACTTAAGCGTTCAAACATAATCGGAATTTAGACCCTCAAAAGTAGGAGAAACAGCAGAGCTTAGCTGGCTGTTAACCGAAATCTATTGGTTTTGTAGATGAAAATTAATTGCATGCTATCGGAGGAAATTGTTGCTTACAATTAGCTGAAACAGTAGTGGGTTTACGGTAACGGGAGTGTTTGTGTTCGGTTTTCGAAAAGCCTTAATCGGGCTTTTGGGTATTCCTTGACAAATGTTTGGGGGAACTAAGTGACTTTTTTTTAAATTCGTAGCGCATTTTGCAAAAAGCATTTAACGTATAGTAAGATCCTAATGAAAGAATTAAGTCTGGTTGTTTGCGTTTACAACGAAGAGCAAAACATAAAACCACTGAGCGAACAGGTTAAAAAAGCCTTGGCTGGCTTTGACTATGAAGTGTTATTTGTCGATGACGGATCGACCGATACGACCCGCGACGAAATCCGGGCGATCAAGGATGAACATTTTGTTTTGGTTGAGCTGAAACGGAATTACGGGCAAAGCTCAGCACTTCAGGCCGGTATTGATCAGGCTCAAGGTGAATATGTAGCCCTGATTGATGGCGACTTGCAAAACGACCCCGCCGATATTCCCATGATGCTGGATATGCTGAAAGAAGGTGACTGGGATATGGTTGCCGGTGTTCGGGCAAACCGTAAAGACGGCGCTTTCCTGCGTAAAATTCCCAGTAAAATTGCCAATTACATCATTCGCGAATCAACCGGTACGCAAATGCGTGATTTGGGCTGTACGTTAAAAGTATTCACTAACGAGGCTATTAAAAGCATCCATATCTACGGCGAGCTGCACCGCTTTATCCCGGTTCTGCTGGCTCTGGAAGGTTCAACCCGGATGACCCAGGTTGATGTAAACCACCGTGCCCGTGAGTTTGGCCGTTCAAAATATAACTTAAGCCGCACAACCCGTGTATTCAGCGACCTGGTGTTGATGCTTTTCTTACGTAAATACCTGCAACGTCCGATTCACTTCTTCGGAAAAATGGGAATCCTGACCTTCGGTATCGGCGTGTTGATCAATGTATATCTGCTGATCTTAAAAATCCTGGGGCAAGACATCTGGGGAAAACCACTATTGGTACTTGGTTTGATTTTATTGGTGGCCGGTATTCAGTTTATCACCACCGGTATCATCGCCGAAATGCTGATGCGTACTTATTTCGAATCGCAAAACAAGAAACCTTACCGCGTGCGTAAAGTCGAGATTGTTGGTTAGCCTTTGGGCTGATAAAAGATACTGTCAAGGAGCCTGCATTTAATGTGCAGGCTTTTTTTGTTTGGGCCAATTTGGTGCTGGTGTGAGCTGAAAGTGGCTTGGTGTATGCGGAAAATGTATTGGTCTGCTGTGAAAATCTATTGGTGTGGTCTGTTTTGGGTCTGGTAGAGGTGTTATCCGCTCTTTCAGGCCTTTTCCGTTTGGGGAAGAGGCTACCAGAGGCGGGGACGAGCTTACCAGAAAGGTAGACGAGCTTACCAGAGAGGTAGATGAGGCTACCAGAGAGGTAGACAAGGTTACCAGATTGGTGGATGAGCTTACCAGAGACGGGGATGAGTCTACCAGACGGTGGGAAGAGTCTACCAGATTGGAGGAAATGGTTACCAAGCTGCTGGACCCGATTACCGGGCTATTGGAATACAAAGCTGGAGATTAAGGCATGCGTTCCAACTATTCATCTTTCATCCCAAAGGTATTTTTGGCACCGCTGAAAACCGATTTCCACCAGTAATTTAAGGCTGATTTATGGGGATCGCGGTAATAGTGAATGTCGTCGGGCAGCAGGATCCTGGTGCGCGGGCTTTTCGACTTCAACATGAGGCTATTGGCCAGAAAGCTCAGGAACCGGGCTTCCTTGGTATTCCCTTTTTTGTGCGAGAGTATGCTGATCTTTAAATCGTCGTAGGCAAAGCGTAGTTTACCGTTAGCCACTACCGAGTCACCCGAAAACTCAAAATCGAACCGGTTTAACTGGCCCGAACGTACAGAGATGGATGCTCCGTTCTCGGTAATCGGGTTAAGCGCCGTGAGGTCGAACGGACTAAGCGAACCTTTGGCTTCAAAGCGATTGTCGGGCGAGTTCATATCAAATTTAAACGAAGCTTTCAGCGTACTAACGCCCATGAGTTTGGCCTGTGCTTTCAGGTACATCTTCGGGTTGCTGTGTTGCAGGTATTTCAGATTGGTGAATGGGTACAGGCTGGCACTGGCATCTTCAAAGCTTACGCGGCCAGGCTCAGGAATGTCTTCGAGTTGCTCGTTGTAAATAAAAGTTGAATGGCTCAGTTTCACCGTATCGAAATAGAAAGGCAGCTCAATACTTCGCATCAGATCCTGGGGCAGCGGCGGGTTTTTAAGCTCGTTGACGGGCTTCCGCTTGTCGCGGTAAATGAGCATATTCATCTGGTCGATGGCGATCGTTTTGCCGGTTAGTTCTTTATTTTCAAACCAACGGTTGAGATCCAGGTTTTTGAGCTCCACCTGGTTGATGTCGCCCGAGTAATAGTCTTGCTGATTGTCGATATGGTTCTGGAACTCATCGGGGCCATAATGCGGAATGAAATGGATGCCATTGAGGTAGAGATTGCTCTGTTTTGTGGAGTAGGTAAAGCGGTCAATCAGTAAATCGTAAAGCTTCTGCTTGTCGGTATACTTCATATTTTTCCGCACGATGGTCAGTTCTTGTGCTCCAAGTGGTTTTTCCGATGGTTGGCTGTCCAGTTTTACCTGATCCATGTCAATATCAACCTGGTTGAAGCTAGTCTTTTTCTTTTTCCCTTGTATGTTAAAGGTTGCATTTCGCAGCTCTACCTGTTCCGATGAAAGTTCGTCCATCAGTACACTCAAATCGCGCGATAGTTTAATATGAAGTGGATTTTTCTCTTGTTCCTGTTCGGTAGGGTGGAGGTTAAAGACCGGGTTTTGAACCGTGATTCGTGAGGCATGAAAGCGGTTGTTGTCGAAGGCATCGCTCGGATCCAGCTGTTCAAAACGCAGTTCGGGCAGGATGATTGACTCAATGGGTTTGACTTTGTTTGAGGTGTTTTTGATCTGCAGGTTAGTCAGCATTAAGGCTTTTTGCCCGGATGAAAAACGAATTTCGTCGGCTGATATGGAGTAAGGTTGTTTTTCGGGAGTCAGTAAAGTATTGGTCAGCTCTGTTTCAATGCTGGAAGCCGAAAATCGTGCTGTCTGGTTATTGATTGTTCGTTTCAGTTGGGCATCTTTCAATTCAAACGAAAGGCTTGAACTTGCCAGTTTCTGCTTGTTGTCGCCGCTTCCTCTGAAAATTTGTAACTCCCCATTATTCAGGCTCACCTTTTCAATAGTCAGCTCTTTCACCTCTTCAGGAAGCGGTATTTGCAGGTCTTTAAAGTTGAACTTACCATCACCGGCGTGGTTTTTATACAACTGAATTTGTGGCGACTGAACAGATACCGAGCCAACATCGAGGATTTCGTCGAAGACGGCCTTCTCCAGGTTTACCTGGTTAAGCTTAATGCTTGGAATACTGATGCGGAAGTGCCAGGGTAATTGGTTGTAGTTGGGGCTGCTTGGTTCAGGGTAAAGCAGTGCATCTTTAATTTCGCCACTCGATGTGGCCGACGAGAAGCTGATCTCGCTGGCTTGCAGGTAGTGAACATTGTCGGACAAGCGGAACATGTGATCTTTGATTTTCAGATCAAACGAATCGGAGAATAACATGCGGTTGCTGTTCAGTTCGTTTTCATTCAGGCGGAAGTTCTTCAGGTTTACACTGAATTGATTGCTGAAAGTGGTTGTTTTTCCCCGGCGGCTGTGGTTGGTGAGCTGGAACTCACCATCGTTCACGGCTATTTCGTGAATGTTAATGTCAGTAATGTAGGTTTGAAGCAGATCGTAAAATTCTTTCGGATTAATTTCCTTGCCGTTTTGCCTGAAATGGGCAAATACTTCAAAGTTGATTTTTGGTTTGGAGATGATAAACTGGTTGATGTTGAGTTTTTTCCTGAAAAAGGCATGGTGGATATCGGTATTTTTCAGGCTTAGCGATGGAATGCGGATATCGTAGAGCTCCGAACGGTTGAGCTTTCTGAGCGCTTGTTCGGTGTTCTTGCTTTTGTTGGGGTAAAGGTGCAGGTTTCGCAGGGTGGCCGTTCTGCGAAGGCTCGACACGTTGATGGAGCCAACCTTGAGAATGTGCAGTTGGTCGGCCAGTTTCATGGTATAGTTCCTGAAGTTGAGCTCCAGGTTAGTCGCAAAAAACAGCTTGTCGGTTCGGTGTGCACTGATCGAATCAAGTGAAAAATCAGTCAGTCTTAAATTAAAATCGGCCGCAATGTGGCCCTCATCACTCTTATGACTAAAATCGTTAAACTGAATGTGGCCATCGTTAATGGCGATGAGGTTGGCATAAACACCTTTAATATAATCGCGAATAAAAGAGTAAAGCAGGCTTTGTTCATCGTGCTGTTTCTCATTGCTTTCAGTTAGTTGGTTGATCTGAACTTGCGGTTTGTAAACGGTTAAGCCGGTAAGCGGAATTTCCCGCTGGTGAAACAGTTGCGAAAGATTTACCTTTTGCATAATCAGGCTGTCACAGGTCAGGTTTACGGTTACAGGAACCTGATCGCTGTCGACCTTGTCCGGTATCAGCGTTATTTTCCGGGCCTTCATAGTGCTGTCGGCTGTTGAAACGGAAATGTCGCTGGCTTCAAAATGATGCACCCCGTCGTTTAGATTCAACTGGTACGAACCAATTTTTAGCTTGAAGTTGTCGGAGTATAAAATCTTTTCAGGTTCGGTTCTGCTTAGTGAATCCAGTTGGAAATTCTCAGCTTTAATTCGGACATTTTTGAAAACCTGAGAGTTGTTCATGTTATCGCTTTTGGGGAGAAATAGAAGCGTGTCGGCATTCATTTGCAGATGTCTTACTTCTACGAAATTGAAATCATTTTTAATCAACTCGAACAAGTCATATTCCTTGAGTTCACGAAAGCTGATTTTCCGGGCATTCGTAGCAGGTTTAACCCGAATTGAACTATGAAGAATATCCACCGAATCGATCCTTACGGAATCGTTGTTTAGAATATCACGCAGGTTTTCCGACTTCAATCTTATTTCGGGGATCTTGATCCAGTATTTAGTCGCCTCTTGTTTGGCTGAATCGATCGGGAAAAGGGTCAGGTTTTGTCCGAAAATGCTTTTGTGTCCGATGGAATAGGTGAGCTTTTCAACCTTTAACCGGTGAATTTTGTCTCCCAGGGCATGGCTGAAATTGACAATTTCGAGGAATATGTCGTCAGCATGGAAAAATTCCTTTTCGGCATTCAGGATCGCCGCATTCATGCGAAAGTTGCTGATGCCAATGTTTAGGTTCTTGATAGAATTCAGCGGCGATTGCTCCTTGTTGAGCTGGTACTGAGCCAGATTGGCCTGTTGCAGGTTGATTTCACCGATGGCTATTTCCCTCAAACTGGTGTTAAAATAAGGTTTCAGCTTTTTAAATAGTTCTTCTTTATTGGGAGCATCCTGTTTCTTGCCATCCAGACCGTAAATCTCAAAGTCCGGTTCCTTTATTTGCAACGCAGCCATGCTTAGTTTGTGGTGAAAAAGGAAGTCCGAGATGGATAAGTCGGATGCTGTAAGTTCCGAGGCTGTAATGGAGTAGTGGCTTTTCTCCGGTTTTAGCGGGATTAAACGAATAGAGTCGATTCGTACTGTTTGGGTGTAAAAGTTCGCCTTGATGTCGTAAAATGAAAGGGTGTATTCTCCTTTGCTCGACTCTCGAATGTATTCGCTGATATGTTTTCGGACGTAACCGGGAGCAGCCAGCGCAAGCCAAACCGATACAGCAGCCAGGACGATTAAAAAGCCGGCTGCTATTTTTCGGATTGTTTTCTTTTTTATGCGTTTTTTCTTTTCTCCCATTCCGGTTATTTCGAAAACAAGTATGAACTAAAAATAGATTTTATTTTTCATAAGGTAGCTGTGAATTTCGGAAAAATATTCAATTAAAACAGGCTGTGAACGATTTCGTTTTGCTTCGAATTTATTCCCTGGTAATTTTAGTCAGTCATCGGGTATTTTACTTTCCATTTCGCATGAACTCCTTTCTGAAACTGTTGTTAATGGGATAAATAATGATTGAAAAATCCAAACGTATGATGAAGCTGAGATATACCTTTTTGATTGGGGCTTTTTTCGGACTTCTGGCTTGTCAGAATGCAAAGCCAAAAGCTGAAGTGTTGCAGCCTGAACCTGCGATTTTAAAAACAGCAGCTAAGGAAACGGCCGAGCTGACGGTTCATCCGGGGAAGCCCGTTTTCGACCAAAATTGCAAAGTTTGTCATCAGGATCAGGGGCAGGGCGTATCAGGCATTTTTCCTCCTTTAACGCCAAACCCCTATATTGTCGATAAAGCCAAGATAATCGATCTTGTATTAAACGGGATGAAGGGGAAAATTGAAATTGATGACAAGAGTTACAATGGTATCATGGTTCCGCACAGGCAGTTGAGCGATCAGCAAATTGCTGATGTAATTTCGTATGTGCGGTCGAGTTTTGGTAATAAGCTGGACGCTGTTAGCCCGCAGGAAGTAGGAGCTGCCAGAAAATAAGCTGACAAAAGCCGGAAGTTTTTAATCTCTTCCGGCTTTTGTGGTTTATTGTGCGATGGCGAAGCGGGCAAAAACTTTATAATTCAGTTTGATCTTTTTGAAACTGATATCCTGATCAGCTGCCTTGCCGGTATCCTCACTTTCGGCCACCATGCTTAGTGTTGCCATTTTGCGCACATAGGGTTGAACGTAGCTGTCCCGTTCCTGAATGAACAGGATTTTCCCGGTTTTTTCACCTACGGCGCCAAGTAAATAATCGGCTTTCTCTTTGGCATTTTTCATCGCTTTTATCTTCACTTCTTTCTTCAATTCGTCCATCTCGCTGTGGTCGAGTCGACTGATAAAGGCATTCTCTGCCTTCACTTCATCTAATATATCCAGCAGCTTGGCTATTTCTTCGGGTTTGCTCAATTCCATTTGATAATCTTTCGAGGCCAACACATCCTTCTTTTTGCGTTTAATGGTCACAAAATCCGAGTTGGCGTCGGCAAGGGATAAATTTTTAAGGTTGAAACCAGCTGATGAGAGTTTCTTCTTCAGGTCTTTCTCAATTTTGTCCAGATCTGTTTTGTTGCGTCCGTCCATACGTTCCTTTAAGGTAAACTGAACGTAGATTTCGTCGGGCACGATTTCCATTTCGCCTTCGCCGGTAACTTCAATGTAGGGTGTCGATTCCAGCGGGTTTACGATGGTCTGTGCTTTGGTAATTCCTGCAAGTAAAAGCAGGAAAAAGGTGAGATAAACTGTCTTCATGGTATAAAATTTAGTTTCTAAATTGTTTAAAACGAAAGGCTTGCTTTTGTTGTTGATAAACCCTTTTATACGGGCTTTATTTAAATTGTATCTTTATCAAAAAAGAAATTTCATGGAGCCCTTTCTGAAACAAGTTGCCCGGTTTTTATATCAAACTCATGGTGAGCATATTAATCGTATTTCGATCGTTTTCCCCAGCCGCCGTTCACATGTTTTCTTCAATGCCTATCTAAATGAGCTGGTTGAGAAGCCAGTGCTCGGTCCCGAGGTGATTACCATCAACGAACTTGTTTCTAAATTCTCGGGGTTGCAAATATCAGACCACATTAGTCAGATTCTTTTGCTTCACCAAATTTACAAGGCTGAAACCGGACACGACGAAGAGTTGGATGAATTTTTCTTTTGGGGGGAGATTTTGCTGAATGATTTCAATGATATTGATAAATATTTATTGAATGCCGATGACCTGTTTCAGAATATTTCGGATTTGAAGGATATTGAGAGCCGCTTTGATTATTTAAATCCGGAACAGAAGAAAATCATTGAACAGTTTTGGGGTACCTTAGGAAAAGCTGGTGGATCGGCTAACCGCGAAAAGTTTATGCAGATCTGGAATAAGTTATCTGCCGTATATCGCCGATTTAAAGCAGAGCTTAATAAGGAGAATCTTGCCTTTACGGGCATGTTATATCGCGATTTGATTGAGCAATGGACGGAGGAAAATGAAAAGACCTTGAGGTCGGAGCGGTATTGCTTTGTGGGGTTTAATGCCCTCAATACTGCGGAGGAGAAGCTATTTCGAAAGTTTAAACAGCTTGGAATCGGGGATTTCTTTTGGGATTATGATCCTGCTTTTGTGAGTGATTTGGGACATGAAGCCGGACTTTTCATTCGTCGAAATCTAGTGGTTTTCCCGATGCCGGAAGGTTTTGTTTTGGATCAGGGTGAAGTGACTACACCCAAAATAAGTATTGTGTCTGTTCCCGGGCAGGTGGCGCAAACGCAGGTGCTTAATCATCCCGAGTTTGCCGGAACTTTGTTGCGGGATCCCCGTTTTGATGATGCTGCCCTGGTTTTGGCAGATGAGAGTTTGCTGGTGCCTATGGTATCGTCGGCCGGTGCTCAGTATAATAAAATCAATATCACGATGGGCTATCCCATTCAGAATACACCGGTTTTCAGTTTCATCAATCAACTAATCGATTTACAGAAAAACTTTCGGGTGTATGGTGGCGGAGATGCTTTTTATTATAAACCGGTGCTTGCCTTGTTGAGCCATCAATTGCTGGCTGATGCAACTACGAAAGAAATTGTTCGAGAGATTCATACCGAAAACCGGATTTATGTCCGGGTGAGCGATCTGGATAAAAATGAATTGCTAAGGCTGATTTTTACGAAGTTAAGTCGTTGGGAGGATTGTGCTACCTATTTACTTGATGTGGTGAAATTGCTTGCATTGAAGCTGGGGGCTTCATCCGATAATGAAAGTGACCCGGCACTGGAGGCTGAGTATTTGTACCAGGTATATTTGGCTATTCAGCGGTTGCAGGAAACGCTGGAGCAATTTCACCCGGCAAAGATTTCCTTGTCGCTGTTTTACCGGATTTTGCAACAGCATTTGCAGCGCATCAGTATTCCTTTTGAAGGGGAGCCGCTTTCGGGCTTGCAGGTGATGGGGGTGCTGGAAACCCGTAACCTGGACTTTAAGCGCCTGTTTCTATTTTCGGTCAATGAAGGGCGCCTGCCAAACACCTCATCCACACATTCTTTCATTCCTTATAATTTGCGCAAAGCTTTTGGCTTGCCTGCCTATGAGGAACAGGATGCCATGTATGCTTATTATTTCTACCGGCTGGTGCATCGGGCAGAGGAGCTGGTCTTGGTTTATGATTCCTCGGGCGACGGAATGGGGTCGGGCGAGATGAGCCGTTATATGTTTCAACTTTTGTATGATTCGGACTTGAAGCCTCGGGTGATGCAATTGAACTTCGATTTTAAATCGACTGAGTCTACTCCGATCAGTATCGCTTCAACACCGAAACATCGCGAGTTGCTTTTATCACGTTATGCCGATCGACGATTGAGCCCAAGTGCCCTGAATGTGTACCTGGATTGTAAACTGAAATTCTACTTTAAATATATTGCAGGAATTAAGGAGACTGACGAACTACTGGAAGATGTTGATCCTCGATTATTTGGAAACTTGTTTCACTATGCTTCAGAGATGATTTACAAACCTTTTATTGGCCGGCAAATGACGTCGGACAATATTGAGGCTATTCTCAAAAGTGAGGTTGTTATTCGCAAAGCCATTAATGATGCGTTTAAGCGCGAATATTACAAAGATCGTTCGCTGAAGGAGGTTAAGATAACGGGGAAAAATATTCTGATTGCCGAAAACCTAAAGACCTACCTTAGTCGGATGTTGGAGAACGACAAGGTTTTTACTCCTTTTGATGTGGTTGCCCTGGAGGGAAATTGTGAGGCCGATTTTGAGTTGGATATTGAAGGTCAAACGCGAAGCATTAAGCTTGGAGGTATTGTTGACCGGATCGACCGGACGAAAGAAGGTTTACGGATTATCGACTATAAAACAGGTCGCAGCCTGGTGTTGAAGTTTAATAATTTTGAGGAACTGTATCGTCGTGATGCAGATAACCGGCCTAAGGAAATTTTGCAAACATTGGTTTATTCCGAAATTTACCGACGCATGCATGGAACGGCTGATATTCTGCCGTCGATCTATAAAATCGATACGTTCTTCGGTGATGAATTTGATCCGGCCATCAAATTAAGTGGGCAATCGGTCAAATATAGTCTGATTTCGGAGCCTTTTGTTGAAAGTTTGGACGGACTGCTCCACGATATTTTTAGTCCGGAAACTAATTTTGATCAAACAGAGAAAAAACGGAAATGTGAAAACTGTCCGTACAATACAATTTGCCGGCGTGTTTAACGAAGCTGAATTATTCGTGTCCTTCCAGTAAATCAGGGCGTAGGCGCTTGGTGCGCTCCCATGCCTGTTTTTCTTTCCATTCGTTAACTTGTTTGTCGTTACCACTTAAAAGGATCTCCGGAACTTTCCATCCATTGTGGTCAGCAGGGCGTGTGTAAACCGGAGGGCTAAGCAGGTTATCCTGAAACGAATCTGTTAGTGCTGAAGTTTCATCCGACATGGCTCCGGGGATCAGGCGTACAATTGCATCTACCATCACCGCAGCAGCCAGCTCACCTCCGGTCAAAACAAAATCGCCAATCGATATTTCCCGGGTAATCAAGTGATCCCTAACTCGTTGATCAACACCTTTGTAATGTCCGCATAAGATGATGATGTTTTCATAGAGCGAACACTGGTTGGCTATGCGTTGATTGAAAACTTCCCCATCGGGACTTGTGTAAATCACTTCGTCGTACTTTCGTTGTGACTTCAGGTGATTTATGGCATCCTCAATCGGCTGAATAGTCATAACCATTCCTGCTCCTCCACTAAATGCGTAATCGTCAACTTTTCGGTGCTTGTCGGTTGAAAAATCCCGGATGTTGTGAACGTGAATTTCAACAACTCCTGCATCCTGAGCTCTTTTCAGGATCGAGTGCTTAAATGGGCTTTTCAATAATTCCGGTACAACGGTTAATATGTCGATTCGCATTCTGTAATAATTTTCTGCAAAAGTAAAAAGAATCGCGAATGTGAGAATAGCTTTTTGATGAATTACAAATCTAAAATATTCGATAAGATGACGAATTGACTCGTGTTAATGAGTGATTTCGGAAATAATGACAGTATTTTTTGTTCTTAATACGATGAAATGGCTGAAATATCAAGTTGGAATACCTGTTGCAATACAGACCATCAGAAAACAAAATTTGATAATTAAACTTATTTGGAGGACATAAAAATGAAATTAGTAAAAGTTAATCCGACCTATGGTTTTAATGCAGTCGATCGTTTATTGAATGATTTCTTTGTGGATGGATTTAATCACGACCGTTTTGCGAAAAATGAAATTGCTTTTCAACCAGCAACTAATGTTTACGAATTTGAAGATTCGGTGAAAATTGAAATGCAAATTCCCGGGTTTAGTAAAGATCAAGTTAAAATTACACTGGATAAAAATGTTTTGGTAATTGCCGGAGAAGTTGGAGAATCTGAGAACGTTGATGCCAAATATTCTCGAGTTCAGTTTAATAGCCGGAACTTTGAAAAACGTTTTAAATTGGCAGATGACATGAATCAGGAGCAAATTCAGGCGATTTTCGAAAATGGCATATTGAACTTAGTTATTCAGAAGAAGAAAGAAGAGAAACAAATTGTAAGAAATATTGAAATTGCATAATCATTAATCGATTATTAAAAGAGTTAGCCGTATTCGTGTAGGATACGGCTTTTTTCGTACCTTATGCTCGGGTTTTCTTTTAAATAGTCAGTTATTTGCTTGAGTATTCGTTATGAAAATTATATTTTCGTAGAACATAAGAGACCTAAATATCTGAAAATTACCCGGTAATTTTAATATAATATTGTATGGAGCCTAAAGATCTGAACAACTCAAATGAAGAGTTAAATGCAAAACCTGAAAACACAGGAGATGCAGCTACGCCACAGCAAGTTAACGAACCTGTAAGTGAAGAACCGAAGGAAGAGTCAGTTGAAGAATTGGAGCAAGAGAAAGTTGTTGCTTCGACTGAGGAAACTTCGGAGGAAGAAACAACAGAGCAACCCTCAGCTGTTGAGGAAGCATCGGAGGAGGAAGTATCGGAGGAGGAAGAGGAATCTGAAGATGATTCTTCGGAGGATGATTCTTCTGAAGATGATGATGACGAAGAGGAGATGGATGAGGATACAGCTAATGAGGTTATTGCAAGAGGAAAGATTGATTATTCAACCTATACCGAAGTTGAATTAATTAATGCTTTACGTGATTTGCTGGCTTCACCCCCCGAGGAAGATATTAAAGATGAAGTTGATCGAATTAAAATCAACTTTTATAAAAAGCATAAGGCTAATATCGAAACCGAGAAAGCCGCGTTTATTGCTGATGGTGGCACTGAAGATGATTATGAGCCGGGAAATGCGCCATATGAAGATGATTTAAGAAATCTCTTGCGGGAATACCGCCAACTGCGTAGCAGTCGGGTCAAAGAGATGGAAGAAGAAAAAGAGGAAAACCTGGAAATTAAGTACCAGATTATCGAAGATATTAAGTCGTTGGTGAACCGGAAAGAGTCCATCAATAAAACTTTTCAGGAATTTCGGGATTTACAGCAAAAATGGCGTGATACCGGTTTGGTTCCGCAAGCGAAGCTGAAAGATCTTTGGGAAACCTACCATCACCATGTCGAGAATTTCTACGATTATATCAAGATTAATAAAGAATTGCGCGACCTCGATCTGAAAAAGAACATGGAGTCGAAAATCGCGCTTTGTGAGAAAGCCGAAGAGTTGTTGATGGAACCTTCAGTGATTAAAGCCTTCAATATTCTGCAAAAATATCATGAGCAATGGCGCGAAATTGGACCAGTGCCTCGCGATAAAAAGGATGAATTGTGGGAACGATTCAAATTAGCAACTTCGAAGATTAACAAGAAGCATCAGGAGTTCTTTGAAGATCGGAAGGATGAGCAAAGGAAAAATCTGGAAGCCAAAGTTGCTTTGTGTGAGAAAGCTGAAGAAATAGCAGCGTTGAACTTTGATAGCCATAAAGAATGGGATCACAAATCGAAAGAGCTGATTGAATTGCAAAAAGTATGGCGCACAATTGGTTTTGCACCTAAAAAGGACAACAATAAGGTTTATGAACGATTCAGAAGTGCTTGTGATAAATTTTTCGACGCAAAACGCGAATTTTATGCACAGAACAAAGAGATTCAGCAGAATAACCTGCAAATGAAGCTCGATTTGTGTGTGCAGGCTGAAGCATTGAAGGATAGTACTGATTGGAAGAAAACAACTGACGAATTTATAAGCATTCAAAAGAAATGGAAGGAGGTAGGACCTGTACCTCGCAAGCAGTCCGATGCTGTTTGGAAAAGGTTCCGTGCTGCCTGTGATTTCTTCTTTGACCAGAAATCTGAACATTTCTCAGTTGTCGATCATGAGCAGATTGAAAATTTGGAGGCTAAAAAAGCCTTGATTGAAGAGGTTAATAATTACAAGGCGACGAAGGATGAAGATGTTGATTTAGATCATATCAAAGAGTTTCAACGTCGTTGGAGTGAAATTGGTCATGTGCCGTTTAAGGATAAAGACAAGGTTCAGAACGAATTTCGGGCTGCAATCAATGCGCATTTTGATCATCTTCGGATTGATGATCATAAACGAGATATTCTGAAGTTTAAAACAAAAGTATCGAATTTTACAGAGAGCAGCCGAGGACAAAATAAAATGCGTCATGAACGGGATAAATACATCACGCGGATGAAACAGCTCGAGAATGACCTGACCTTGCTCAATAATAATATTGGATTCTTCGCCAATACAAAAAATGCAGAATCGCTGATTGAAGATGTAAACCGGAAGATTCAGGCAACGATCGAAAAGATCGAGATGCTGAAAGAAAAGATTCGAATAATTGACGAAGCTGACGATGAAGATTAACCAATAAATATTTAACCCGCTTCTTCAAGCGGGTTTTTTAATGGTATATTCATACGATAACATGCACATTTTTTAGCGCAATAAGTTTTATTGCTTAAATTTGTGCGCTTTTAGGAACAATTAAATTTTACGATTTTGTCAGCAACGAAGTACATATTTGTTACAGGTGGGGTAACGTCCTCATTGGGAAAAGGAATTTTGGCTGCATCATTAGCTAAATTGTTACAAGCCAGAGGTTATTCTGTGACGATTCAAAAGTTGGATCCCTATATTAATGTGGATCCAGGAACATTAAACCCATACGAGCACGGTGAGTGCTATGTAACCGAAGACGGGGCAGAAACAGACCTGGACTTAGGCCACTACGAACGTTTCCTGAACGTTCCCACATCGCAAGCGAATAATGTTACTACGGGACGGATTTACCAATCGGTCATTAATAAAGAGCGTCGTGGTGATTATTTGGGTAAAACAGTTCAGATTATTCCACACATCACTGACGAAATCAAACGTAAGATCAAATTTCTGGGAACGAAGCGCAATTATGATATTGTGGTAACGGAGATTGGTGGTACCGTTGGCGACATGGAGTCGTTACCCTACATTGAAGCTGTGCGTCAGTTGAAATGGGAGTTAGGCTCTAATGCTTTGGTTATTCACTTGACTTTGGTTCCTTTTTTGGCAGCATCGGGCGAGTTGAAAACAAAGCCAACGCAACACTCTGTGAAAATGTTGCTTGAAAATGGTGTACAGCCAGATGTTTTGGTTTTGAGAACGGAGCATGATCTGAATATAAGTTTGCGTAAAAAAGTAGCTTTGTTCTGTAATGTTGATGCAGATGCAGTTGTTCAATCAATTGATGTTGACACGATCTACGATGTTCCAAACAAGATGTTGGAAGAAAAGCTTGATTTGACTGTTTTACGTAAGATGAAGCTTGAGGCTAAGAACGAACCAAAACTAGATGATTGGAACGAGTTCTTACATAAACTAAAGAACCCTGAAAAAGAAATCAATATTGGCTTAGTGGGTAAATATGTGGAATTACCTGATGCCTATAAATCAATTGCCGAGGCATTGATTCATGCTGGTGCAATTAATCGTGTCAAAGTAAATCTGACATGGATTCACTCAGAAGATATTAATAAAAAGAATGTTGCAGAAATACTTTCCGGGCTCAATGGAGTGATCATTGCTCCGGGCTTCGGTCACCGAGGAATCGAGGGGAAAATTTTGGCAACCAAATATATTCGCGAAAATAATATTCCATTTCTGGGGATCTGCTTGGGAATGCAAATCGCAGTGATTGAATACGCCCGTAACGTACTCAATTTTGAAGCTGCTGACTCAACCGAGATGAACGAAAAAACGGCCTATCCGGTAATCGCCTTGATGGAAGATCAGAAAGGAATTACAGAGAAAGGTGGTACGATGCGGTTGGGGGCTTACAAGTGCGTGATTGCAGATAAAAATTCAAACTTGTATAAAGCCTACGGGAAAAAAGAAATTCATGAACGGCACCGTCACCGTTATGAATTTAACAACGAATATCTTGAGAACTTCAAGGAAGCAGGTATGGTTCCGGTTGGTATTAACCCGGATACAAACTTGGTTGAAGTTGTTGAAATCCCGGGTCACAAATGGTTTGTTGGTGTACAATACCACCCGGAATATAGTAGTACTGTATTAAATCCACATCCTCTATTTGTAGCTTTTGTGAATGCTGCAAAAAACTAACGATTGAAAATTAACAAGCATTATGGATAAGAACACGATTGCGGGGATAGTAATAATTCTAGCTATCCTGATCGGATTTAGTTACCTGAACAAACCGTCGCAGGAGGAGATTGACGCAGCCAAGCACCGTCAGGATTCGATTGCCCAGGTTGAGGCAGAACGCCAGCAGGAAGCTCAAATTCAGGCCAAAGAACTGGCCGAGAAACAACAGGCCGAGATGGCCGCCGATACAGCATTGGCTAATGCTACGGCCGCTGATAAATTTGGTGCCTTTGCCTCTGCAGCAACCGGTCAGGAAGAGTTTGTAACGCTGGAAAACAACCTGATGAAGATTACTCTTTCCACAAAAGGGGGAAAGATTTATTCAGTTGAACTGAAAAACTATAAAACTTATGATGGTAAACCGTTGATTCTCTTTAACGGTCCGGATAATAAATTTGGTTTAAGCTTCTTTTCTCAGAACAGAAGTATTGTTACCGACGACTTGTATTTTACGCCATCAACTTCACAAACTTCCCTGGTTGCTACTGGCCCTGAGGTCAAAAAAGGAAAAGAAGGAGATATCGAGTATAATGAAGAATTTCCAGGTGAAACCAAGTCGATTGGCATGACCTTGAGTGCCGGAGAAGGTCGCTCTTTGGAGTATGTTTATACACTTGCTCATAACTCATTCATGGTTGGTTTTGATATTAAAACCACTGGAATGAATAATGTGATCGCCCAAAATGTGAATTATCTAAACTTTAGCTGGGCATACTCTGGTCCTCGTTTGGAACGCAAATCAAAAATGGGTGAAGACCGCTATGCTACAGTATATTACAAGTATTACCAGGATGAAGTCGATAAGTTATCTCCTTCGAAAACAAGCGACGAAGAGTTGAAGACAAAAGTGAAATGGATCAGTTTCAAACAACTGTTTTTCAATTCATCGATCATTGCCGACGATGCTTTTCCTACAGCCGAAGTTAAGTATGCACACGATGAAAATAGCCTGACAAAAGTTGGTGATTTTGGAGCCGATATTGCTATTCCGTATGATGCTTCCCAAAATCAGGATTTCGGAATGCAGTTCTATTTTGGACCGAACCACTATACAACATTAAGACAGTACGGAATACATTTGGATCAGTTGATAAATCTGGGATATTCCGTGTTGCGCTGGGTGAACCGCTATTTGGTGATTCCTGTATTTAACTTACTTCGGAACCATATCGCGAACTTCGGTATTATTATCTTGTTGTTGACTGTTTTCATCAAGATGATTTTGTTCCCGTTCACCTACAAGTCGTATATCTCCCAGGCTAAAATGCGTGCCTTGAAACCCGAAATTGATGAGCTGAATGAGAAATACGGTAAAGATAAGGCGATGGAAAAACAACAGGCCACAATGGCTCTGTATAAGAAGGCAGGTGTTAATCCAATGGGAGGGTGTTTGCCAATGATATTGCAGATGCCGATCTTGTTTGCGATGTTTTTCTTCTTCCCAACATCTATTGAGTTGCGACAAGAACATTTCCTATGGGCTCACGACTTATCATCCTACGATTCGATCTTTCACTTGCCATTCACCATCCCAATTTATGGTGATCATGTGAGCTTGTTCTGTTTGTTGATGACGGTTACAACAATCATTTCAACTAAATTGAACTCGCAAGCAAGTGCGAACAATGCGATGCCTGGTATGCAAACCATGATGTACATTATGCCGCTCATGTTCTTGTTTATTTTGAACAGCTATCCGGCAGGTTTGAGTTACTATTACTTCCTGGCAAACTTAATCACGATCGGCCAAATGTATTTATTCAGAGTGCTGATTGATGATGAGAAAATTAGGGCTCAGTTGCATGCCAATAAAAAGAAGCCTACTAAAAAATCGAAGTTCCAACAACGTCTTGAGCAGATGGCAAAAGAACGCGGTGTTCAAATGCCGAAGAAATAAAATACAAGAAAAGATATTGAAGGGCTGCCCATGAGGGTGGCCCTTTTTTGTCTCTTAAAAGTGACTATGAGGTCTGTGTCGCCATATTTTAACCCTTTTCTTTCGATGTATTGCTATTCTTTTCAGATTTCAATACCAATTAAATAGATAAACGGTTTTCTTTCTTTCTAAAGGTGATCTTCCCGAAAAAGATGGGTGTTCCTCTCTAAATTAAAAGCGTTGGTCTTTTCTTTTGGTAATAAGTTAAATACAAGTTTTGTATCCTGTATAAAGGTCGTAGATTTGCGTTGGACTTAGTGATGGGAAGAGTAACATATTTGCTTCTTTTAAATCACCGGAACGCGATAAACAGAGTTTTGTATAATCGAACTAGTACCTGGGGAAGGGTATTGGAATTTAAGCTTATGCGTATTTGTTCTGGTTGCCGATATGGTGGCATAATTTTAGGCTAACTATTCTTTGGATTTTGCTGCATGTAGCTTTTATAGGAAAGGGGCTTCATGAGACAGAATTACGTTATCTATACTGAAGGGGGATATTTCGAAATAACGTTTTTGCAGACTATGTGAATTTCATTAATGGTTCCTGCTTTTTTTATGCTGGAAGTTAAAGGTGAATTTCTTCTTCTCGAAGGTGACCTTGATCATTCGCTTAAGAATTATGGTAGGTTGTATGTACTTGTTATATGCCTGTTTTATTCGTTTTGTCTCAGGTGTGTCTGTTCGGTAGAGTCATATATGTTCATTTCGGTCCTATTTGATTCTAAAACCTGAGTTGAAACAGAAAGGAAGCATGAGACGCAACTTTTTATAAGGTTCGTGTGTATTTTCCCTTCCCGATATTGTAGATTTTGTAAACAGGATTGAGTAATAATATTCTAAATGAAAAATTTGGTATGTTCAAGATTGCAAAAATGCTTAAACCCCCTTATTTTGTTGTTATTTTTAGTTCGCTTCGTACCTCGAATAAAGATTGTTGCGTAAAAATTGCAAAGCGTATGATTCGTTTAGCTGAAGAGCAAGATGGTTTTCTTGGTGCCGAGGAAACAAAAACAGACTCGGAAATAATGGTTTCCTTTTGGCTAAGTATGGAATCAATAGAAAATTGGCGCTTAAATGTTGAACACCAATTGTATCAGCAATACGGGAATGAATGGTCTACCGATTTTAATATTCGAATTGCTATGGTTGTAAAGGACTCTAAGTACGATTGGTGAAACAGAAATAATCCGCGCTTTAATTGTGAGCTTGAATTATGAACTGATATATTTCGATAATGAAAAAAATTACTGTTTTAATGCTGGTCGGTACGATCTTGCTCAATTATGCTTGTAGTCGTACTCCTAAAAAGGAAATTAAGGGGGAAATGAGTATCGAACAAAAAGCAGCATCGTTTGCTCCATTCAAACTGACGACTGATTTGTCGGTATTGACGGATAGCCAGAAGGAAATGCTTCCTTTACTTTTTAAGGCTGCAAAAATTATGGATGACATATTTTGGCAGGAAGCATATGGCGATAAGCAGGAAATTCTGGCCAAATCAACGAGCGATGCAATGACCCGGTTTATTGAGATTAATTACGGGCCGTGGGAGAGGCTTAATGCCAACAAACCCTTTGTGGAAGGTGTTGGTCCCAAACCTGCCGGAGCACAATTTTATCCTGCAGATATGACTAAAGCCGAGTTTGAAGCCTGGGACGAACCTACTAAAACAAGTTTATATACTTTGGTAAAACGTGATTCGGTTGGCCAACTTCAGTCTATTCCATATCATATCGCGTTTAAATCAGAAATCGAACAGGCGGCGGACTATATTCGCCAGGCTGCGGCTTTGGCTGAAGATCCTGGTCTAAAGAAATACATGGAGTTAAGAGCTGAAGCCCTTCTAACCGACGACTATCATGCCAGCGATTTGGCCTGGATGGATATGAAAAACAACCTGATAGATTTTGTGGTAGGTCCAATTGAGAGTTACGAAGATCAGTTGTTTGGCTATAAGGCTTCGCACGAAGCTTACATCCTCGTAAAAGATAAAGCATGGAGTGAACGCTTGGCTAAATTCGCCGATTTACTGCCTGACTTGCAACGTGCATTACCTTGCGATGCTCCCTATAAAAGCGAAATGCCCGGGAGTGATTCGGATTTAAATGCCTACGATGTGATTTACTATGCCGGAGATTGTAATGCAGGGAGTAAAACGATTGCGATTAACTTGCCTAACGACGAACAGGTGAGAGCTGAAAAAGGAAGCCGGAAACTTCAGCTTAAAAATGCGATGCGGGCCAAGTTTGAAAAAATTCTGGTTCCGATTGCAAATTTACTGATTGCCGAAGATCAACGTCAGCATGTTAAATTTGATGCTTTTTTCGAGAATACCATGTTTCATGAAGTAGCCCATGGTTTGGGACTGGGAAATACGATCGATGGAACAAAGACTGTTCGTCAAGCCTTGCGCGATACCTATACTTCGATGGAGGAAGGGAAAGCCGATATTTTAGGCTTATGGGTTGTATACAAACTCAACGAGATGGGGGAGTTGGGCGACAAAGACATGATGGATAATTTTGTGACTTTTATGGCCGGTATTTTTCGTTCGGTTCGTTTTGGAGCAGCCAGCGCACATGGTAAAGCCAATATGATTCGGTTTTATTATTTCCAGAACCAGGGGGCTTTCGAACGTGATGAATTAACCGGAACGTATCGTGTTAATTTTGAAAAGATGAAGGAGGCGATGATGAAGCTTTCAGATCTTTTACTGACAATACAAGGGAATGGTGATTATACGCAGGCTGCTGATCTTATCCAAAAAATGGGATCTATTCGCGAAGATCTGCAGAAAGATCTTGACCGGATAAATGCTCAAGGCATTCCAGTAGATATCACTTTTCAGCAAGGCCCCGAAGTATTAAATCTGGTGCAATAATGAAGTTCAAATAATTAAGTCGAAAGGGGAATAAAATTCCCCTTTCTGCATTTTTGATTCATTGATTAAGACAAAATACGGCTGATTATTTGTCTTGCACCTTCTTGAACCACATCCGATTCCCAACATTGTAATACTCATCCTTCAAACTCGGATTATCTGCTAGTTCGTTTTGGTGGTAAGGTAAATAAGGAACCATAACATCATCTCCGGCTTTCCAGTTTGCCGGAGTAAGTACCATTTCCTGGTCGGTAGTTTGCAGTGCCGATACAATACGTTCTATTTCGACCATGTTACGACCTACCTCAACAGGATAAAAGTTTACAGATCTTACAATATTGTTTGGATCGATAATGTAAACTCCCCGAATGTCTCTGCTTGTGCTGACAGGGGCATGCAGCATACCGTAGGTTTTTGATATCAGCATTTTACTGTCATCAATCACCGGGAAATCGATTTTTTGAGGACCATGGTTTTTGTAGTCCAGTTCTTCCATCTGAGCAACCCACATTTTGTGTTGCGAAAGGTTATCGGTTGAGATAACTGCAACTTTTACATTCATGTCTTCTAATTCTTTTTGCATGTAAGCCAGCTCAAGTAACTCGGTTGAACATACTGGTGTAAAATCTTTGGGATGACTGAAGAGAATTTTCCAATGTTTTCCGAAATCTTGGGGGAAGTGAAGTTTTCCTTGCGTTGTTTCAGCCGTAAACGAAGGAGCTTTAGAGCCAATTAGCGGAATTTGACTTGATTGTGCGAACGCTACTGATACAACGAAGAGTACCAGCAAAAGGGAAACAGATAACTTTTTCATGACATTTAAAATTTAATTTTTACTTGGTAAATAGGGGGTATGTATCGATTGGATACGATACTAATTTTAATATGTTCGGATAAACGGATGGTAAAATCCTAAAAAGGGAAATTACATTGTCATGAAAAAGTCAAATGATTAAAACAGGGCAAATTTCGGACTGAAAATATTTAATATGTAATGCTATTGGTGGCCCGAAATTGACCTGTTTTTGAGTACAATAGAATTGTAACTTTAGGAATAATTCGTATTGTAAAAGAGAATTTTGTCGGGTAAATTTTTTAGGTTAAAAGCATTTTAAACCACATATCAGTCTGCATCAATCGGTTTGCTTGTTCTTCAAACTGGCATTTTAGATGAAGCATGTTAACTGATTCTTCAAATTCTGCCTGGTCAAAGTCGTAACCTAGCTCTTTGAGTTTATCAAATACTTCTTCAGGTTTGCATTGGTTTACTGCTTTCCGTAGTTCGATGTCCTTTTGCGACTCGTTAATAAATTTTATTGCATCATTAATCGCCATAGTAAATTCCTTTTAGTTTTTAATAAATCTCAAATAATCCTACATTTTTGTTGGATAAATCAGCACAATCTAACCTTTTCGTATGAAAGGGTTGGATTTTTAACCTTTCAATAGTAAGCTGCAAATGCTGTTCCGAAAACAAAAAAGAAAAGCCGAAATCTCGTCTTCGGCTTATAAATATTGTTGCTGAGTATGGTTAAAGGACAAAACCGATTCCGAACGATACAAAATTGGCTTTGAACCCAGTATCCCTTTTATAGTAGTGGTATTTTAAATCAATATTCTTGATTTTCAGTTTCCAGATATGTTTATCTTCAAATATATCAGAGTACCGGAGGCCAAGTCCATATTGATTGGCATTAAATTTCGACAAATCGTAATCAGAGGTGTAATATTGCTCGGTCGATAAATGTTGGTTGTAACCGGCAAAGTAGTCGGCTGCTGTTTGGGTGTAATATCTGTACGAAGGGTATAGTGTAAATTTACTTCCTAGCTTAATTGGAACCTCGAGGCTTGCCGTATGCGATTTTATCCCCCAATCATCGGTGTAATAGCGATAAAAGCTTCGCAGTACAAGGTGCTCATTGATATAATAATTTAATCGACCTCCCAAGGCGACTTTCATGCGGCTGTGGGGTAAATGCTCGACATCATCCGCTAAATGAAAATCTTCAATATACGAGTCACCATAGTCGGCAAAATACACACGCTGAAATGGAGTTGAAAGCAATCCCTTCTGCAGAACCCAATCAGCCAGAAAAGCCCCTTGTAGGCGTTTGGAAAGAATCTGGGTCAGGACAAGTCCCGTGGAATATGAGTTCCGGCTTTTACCACTCAGCCCTGTAAACTTAGGATTGTAGTCTGTATTGCCCGTTATCGTATACCTGGTGTATAACGAAGAATATCTTCGATCTCCGTCAGTTGCATATGGTCGTAACTCATACGGGTATATTTTTAACCATTGATCCAGGTAAACGTTTCCTGATAAGGTCAACTCCGTATTCTTTTCATTGAATAAATGCGTATAACTACCCCCAAAGCCAAACGAAGAATAATCGTGCTCCGTTGAAGTGCTCAGTTTACCGGTCCAGATTTGGTTCCGGTCGTCGGAGCTATGACTGTATGTTCCTGCTAAATGTGCCCAAACATCGCCCGATGAAGCTCCTGAGGAGGCTTGAAACGGGCTTGCCGGCTTTTTCCCGTCAAATGGATTAATGTTACTTGAAGACGCTGAAGTATAGGCTGAAATCCCTGCTTCAACGGTCAATACATCATCTTCGTTCAACGGAACAGAAACAAGGATCGTTGACATGCCATCCTGAAGTTTTTCAGTTCCTTGTCCGCCGGTAACAGCAGCATGGTCGCCGTTCTGAGAATAATAATTCATCAGCACATCAATCTCCGTGCTTTGCAGAACTCTTTTTTTATATCCGGTGCCGGTGCTATCCGGCTCCTGTGCATACAGCGAGCCTGTTGCCAGCAGTATGATTAGTAAGCTTAATAGTTTTCCTTTCATAATTTCTTAGTTACATCCACATCCTCCTCCTGTTTTACCGGCATTGGCGCCGGAAGCAGCTTCACGGTAAGCATGAAAATTATTATCAAAAAGGTCAATCTTTTTCGATCCCAACTCCATGTCCGGATCGTTCAGGTCAATTTTTTCATATTCTTTGACAACAGTGCACGATCCCAACGAGAGGGCGAGCAACGCCAGATACAGAATCTTTTTTTTCATTCTTTTTCAATTTTAATATGATCAGAACTGTAAATATTTCCTTTTTCATCGATCAGGATGCACTCGATATTCGGGAGCTGGTTAATGCGATTCAGGCCAACATCAATTCCCATTACAAAGATTGAGGTTGCCAGTGCGTCGGCTAATTCAGCTTTGGGCGCAAACACGGTGGCACTTATAATTCCGGTCGCAGGATAGCCCGTTTTCGGATTGATAATATGTGTGTAGCGAACACCATTAAAACGAACATATTTTTCATAGTCGCCCGAGGTAACTACGGCTCCCTGGTGCAGCGGAAGAACAGCAAATACTTTATTTTTATTTAAAGGGTTAACGATCCCAACTTCCCAGTCCTTGCCTGATGGCTGCGTTCCCCAGGTATTCATATCGCCCGATGCGTTGATGATGCCGGCTTTCACTCCCTTCGACATGAGCAAGGCTTTTGCTTTATCAGCAGCATATCCTTTACCAATGGCACCAAAGCCAATCTTCATACCTTTTTGATCAAGGTAAACGCTGTGATCTGCTTTGTTCAGGATAATATGCTGAAAACCCACTTTGGCTACAGAGGCTTTAATTGCTTCCGGTGATGGCATTTCTGTCATACTGCCATCGAATTTCCAGATTTTATCCATCGAGGCATAGCTGATATCAAAGGCACCATCGGTGAGCTTCGATATAGCAAGGGCGCGTTCAATAAGTTGGAATAATTCCGGATCGACAACAACGGGACGAATACCGCTGTTCCTGTTAATTTTTGCAGTTTGGGAGTTTTCATCCCAGGAAGAAATGATCTTCTCTATTCGTGAAATTTCAGCAACAGCCAGATCAATGTAATGGTTCCCTTCTGCTTCGTTATCGGCAACAACCGTAATATCAAACCTGCTCCCCATTAACTTTAAGGTTCGGGTATAGCTTTCTGCACAAAACGAATTAATCGTTCCGAGTAGCGCAAAAAGCAAGATGAGTGATCTTCTCAAATTGTTTGAATTTAGAGCGAGTTCAAAAGGTTAATGTATTCGTCGGGGCTGATGTGTTTATAGCCGGTTTCACCAATCTCCTTTCCTTTGGAATCGAGTACGACAACAAAGGGAAAGAAGCCTTTTTTATTGTAGGTTTCGGCTAGTTGTCCGTTTTTAGTTTGTTGCTCTTTGGGTAATGCATTGTCTTTTTTACGAGGGAAATCGACTTTCAGCATCACGTAGTGGTCTTTCGCGTACGATTTGAAAGTGTCCGAACTCCAAATCTCCCGGTTTAGTTTCATGCAGGGAGCACACCAATCTGACCCTTGAAAAACCATGATCAACTTTTTGTTTTCCTTTTGAGCTTGAGCTTTAGCGTCATTAAAATCGGTCTTCCAGTCCTGGGCCGAAAGAGTTGACACTGCCATAAAGAGAAGCAGTATCGGAGCGATTAGTTTTTTCATACATTTATTTTTTTATTGTTTCGTTTAACAAGACAACGCGGAGATGGTTTAATACAGTATTTAAAGATCTCTATATTTAAATAATTTTAACAGACCTTTAAAAATCAAAATTTAAGCTGAAATAGAATTGGTCTTGTATTTTTAGTCTCGAAATTACAAATAACTTCACATGAAAAGGAACATTATAGTAACCGGAGGAGCGCAGGGAATAGGGCAGATTACCAGTCTTCAATTGCTTGCTGCAGGTTATGGTGTTTTCGTTTGGGATAATGATAAGGAAGCTCTTGACGAAATGCAGGCAGAGCATAAGCACGATAGTTTGCGTTACAGGATAGTTGACGTTTCGAATGAGCAGGAGGTTGCTGCCGCTGTTCGAGAAATTGTAGAAAGGGGTGAAAATATCTGTGGTCTTGTAAATAATGCGATGATTGCTGCCAATAAACCGATTCCGGAGCTGAGTTTGCAGGAGTGGAACAGCGTGCTTGCCGTTAACCTGACGGGCCCGTTTTTGTGTGCCAAATATACTGCTGACGAATTAAAGAAGAATAGAGGAGTCATTATCAATATGTGTTCAACAAGAGCTTTGCAATCGGAGCCTAACACCGAAGCTTACTCAGCAACTAAAGGGGGGCTGCTGGCGATGACTCATGCCTTGGCAATGAGTCTGGGACCTGAAATTCGGGTGAATGCGGTTAGTCCGGGCTGGATCGATGTGTCGGCAGTGAAGAAAAGGTCGCAAGCACTGCAATATCCCTTGAGCCAAGAGGATCACACACAACATCCTGTGGGGCGAGTGGGCAAAGGGGAGGATATTGCCAATATGATCGAATTTTTACTGCGGCCCGAAAATGATTTTATTACAGGACAGAACTTTGTTGTGGATGGAGGAATGACTAAAAAAATGATTTACGTTGAATAATCCAGACCTACAGCGAGTTTCGTTTGATAAACTCGAAGGGGCTCTTAATATGCGTGAAGTTTCGCGATAAGATCATCTCGGCTGCTTTCTTGCCAATTTCGTCATGGTTGGTTGATATGGTTGAAATTCCATCGCACAAAATCTCTTTTACGGGATTTTCGTTGTAGGAAATGAGCCCGATTTCCTGCCCTGCTTTCCATTGGCGGGCCTTCATATACTTGATAAACATGTATAGATCGTTGTCCGATACAAGGATGTATACTTCTTCCTTCTGAATGTTATTTTCATCGAGGTTGTCAATAATTTCGAAATCAAATTCCCGAAACTGGCAGAAATGTGTAAACCCTTTTTTGATATTGGTCGAATAATACTCGTTTTGAGGAAATACAAGATTCAATTTTTTGTATTTCCGAAGTAAGTCGATTGCTTCTTCCAGGGCTGTTTGTATATCCTTATCGTATTCCTGGTAAACCACCGGGTAATCTTCCAACTCCTGCCAGTACCGGTCGATAATCAAAACTTTATCCTTGGGTACTTTTTGAATTACAGGAACCACTGCGGCCGAGTCGTTTCGAAAATGGGGAAGAATAACAAAGTAATCATAGTGCTTCAGGTTTTCATCGATAATGGTCTCAAATTCTACCAGATCGTAATGATAGATGAATACATCAACACTGGCCTTGCTTCCCATGGTTTGAACGAATGAGTTGTACAGACTACGTTTGTAATTGCTGAGCTTGTTTATGATCAGGGCAATTTTCAGGCGCTTCCCGCTTGAAACTTTATTGACGTAATAACCTTTACCCTTTACCGAAACCAAAACACCTTTTTTGCGCAGGTTGGCATAGGCTTTTTCTACCGTATCGCGCGAAAGTAAAAGATCTTCGCTGGTCTCGTTAATCGAGGGGATTCGCTGTCCTTGCTTGAAGATCCCCGTCTCAATGTCGGTTAGGATCATTTCTTCAACCTGCAGATATTTAGGAACTTCTGATTCGCTGTTTATCCTGTTTAAGTCAGTCATTGGTCTGGTACTTTGCAGTAAATGCGTTGTGTTTTAGTTTGGTGCACGGAAATTATAAAAAATGAATCAGAAAGGATCGTTCTGACTTAAAAATTCCATTAAAGTTGGACTAAAGAACGTGAAGTTGACTATGATGCACAAGGGGCAAAATAAAAGAGATATGTTTTTCAACATTTTTTGAGAATTGTTGTTTGAAAAAGAAAAAATTTCATGGCAATAAATATTCCGGAAACCGGTAAAAAACGAATCGTCATCGTTGGTGCTGGTTTCGCAGGCTTAAAGCTTGCACGCAAGTTAAAAAACCAAGATTATCAGATCGTGTTGATCGATCGAAATAATTACCATCAATTTCAGCCCTTGTTTTATCAGGTGGCAACTTCAGGGCTCGAACCCAGCTCTATTTCATTCCCGCTTCGGAAAGTGTTTCAAAAGGAAAAGAATATGCACATCCGTGTAACGCATGTTACCGGTATTGAACCGGATAAAAAGCAAATTCAAACGCCGCTTGGACATGTTTGGTACGATTACCTGGTGATTGCAACCGGTGCAACAACCAACTATTTTGGGATGGAAGGGGTAACCAAATATGGCATTCCAATGAAGTCGGTTTCGGAGGCAGTTTATCTTCGGAATACGCTTTTGCTGAATTTTGAAAAGGCAGTAACCCTACGCGAACCTAAAGAACTGGAGAGTTTGCTAAATGTTGTTGTTGTCGGAGGTGGACCTACTGGTGTTGAGGTTTGCGGTGCTTTGGCTGAGATGAAGCGATTCGTACTGCCGAAAGACTATCCTGATATCAACTTCGATTTGATGCAAATTACCCTGATCGAGGCGAATCCGCATTTGTTGCATGGGATGAGTGACGGAAGTGGTCGTAAGTCGGCCGAATACCTGAAAAAGATGGGGGTAAATGTCATGTTGGATAAGCGGGTAACGGCTTACGATGGTAAAACAATTAACCTGGCCAGCGGAGAGGAATTGAGTAGCGAAACATTGATTTGGGCAGCAGGTGTTCGCGGACAAATTCCGGATGGTGTCGACCCTCAGTATATGGCCCGTGGTAACCGGGTAAAAGTGAATCGCTATAACGAAGTTGAAGGGCTGGATGGTGTTTTTGCGATCGGTGATATTGCGTATATGGAAACGCCCAAATATCCTTCCGGGCATCCGCAGGTAGCTCAGGTCGCCCTGCAACAAGCCGACAACCTGGCCGATAATCTAAAGCGCCTGGATGAAGGAAAACTTCGTGTCGATTTCGAATACAAAAATAAGGGCTCAATGGCAACCGTTGGACGGAACCGGGCCGTAGTCGATCTTCCTTACTGGAAGTTTTCAGGTCCTTTTGCCTGGATTATCTGGATGTTTATTCACCTGATGTCGATTGTTGGAGTGAAAAACCGACTGGTCATTTTTGTGAACTGGTTATGGAAGTATTTTACCTTCGATCAGTCGCTGCGCTTAATTCTTCGTCCATCGCGGAAAGCTCAGGAAAGGCCATTGTAAAGTACATTGCGCATAAAACAAACATGATTCCGGGGAATCACCAACGGAAATGAAAGTAAAGGAAAACAAGAGAAAGCAGTTGAAAACAATTGAAGACAATCCAATGGAGATGGAAGCTTGCACGGAGCGATTTCGACCGTTTATCAAGACCGGTAATATAAAACGTCTCACCCCAGCGGGGTGAAATAGGAGTAGCCCCGGGTAAAACGAGGTTCTGGCGAATGTCGGAAGCTAGTGGCACCCGGGGCTGTAGTAGATTTGCGTCTTTAGGCGCACGCTCTATGTTGCTTGTTGAGCAGATTGTGCATGCGCCGCATGGTTTGAATGATTCTTTTTTATTCTGTTCTTCTTTTGTGTCCGTTAGCCGGACGGGCTATTCCTTTTTCCCTTCAGCTGGAAAAAGGAATCAAAAAGAGCCGCCGCTGAATGAAAAATAGCTAAAACCGGTTTCCGCGCGCTAAAATTGTTCAAACTCCTCATCCGGCAGTGG
>NZ_JBZQJF010000078.1:0-5738 GCF_059905295.1 Mangrovibacterium sp. | reverse complement strand
GAATGCTTAGCACCCAGCTTTTGTCTGCATGTCGCGGTTACGGAGCTTACTTTTTGACTTATTTTGCCGGAATAAGTCATTTTGTGCTGGACCGAATTTGCAATGACGAGTGAAGGGCTTAACCTGGGGTGCCGCAGAAGTGGGAGGGGGTACTTCGGAAGTACCCCTCTCCACCTCAAAGGTGCTCGCTCGCGGTTCGGAACTGCTTGCTCCCGGTAAAAAGGTGCTTGGTCTCGGTTCGGAACTGCTTAGTCGCAGTAAAAAGGTGCCTGTTCTCAGTTCAGAACTGCCTTGCCGCAGTAAAAAGCTGCTTGGTCGCAGGTCTGAACTCCCTTTTTGCAGTTCGAAGCTGCGTGATCGCGGTAATGTTCATTGAACTGTTCGAGAGTGTTCAAATAACTGTGTCAGTTTCCCCGGTTAATTAAGCTAAGCCATTTAACAGAAACAGAAAAAGCCGGAACACGATAGCATGTTCCGGCTTTAGAGTTGTTTACCTGTAAGACTTTAGATACTGGTTACTTTTTGCTGCTCGAATAAGTAAAGCGCTGTTTCAAATCTTCATAGATGGGTTTTGCACCGGGTACGTCTTCTTTGGCAGCTTGTTTTACCGAGTTATAATAGATTAAAGCGGCAGCGTAACTTTCCGAACCGGCTTCCATAGTGGTGTCGTCGGTATTGGAAAACAATTGAGCTACCAGGCGAGAGATGCTGATTAGTTTGGTCCAAACATCGAGGTCGTTCGCAAAGGCGTCAATATCCAGGTAGCTTGGTGCAAATTGCGGATTGGATTTGCAGTATTCCATACACTTTTGAACAAAGGGAGCCGTTCCGTCACCCATTTTAGGTAATGACTTTCGCTCGTCAGGTGTTAAAGCAATCATGTACGGTGCCAACAAGGCAACAATCTCATTTAATTTTTGATTTACTTCAGTCACAACTGTTTCAGGTAACTGGTAGTTGATTTTATCAGCCATAGTCAATTCTGATTTGATGTTATTACTAAATCTGTTTATCAATGAAAAGTTACGGACTTATGTTCCTATAATCCAAATGATTTCGAAAAAACTTCATGAACGACTATGTTTTGGGGGCTGAACGTGCAGATTGGCTTAACGAACGAACATTTTATTGTTCGGTTTAGTGGGGTAAATAGCCTTCCTTTTACTGTAAAATACGGAGTGGTCCGCATATTTTGTTGACTGTATGGCTGAAAGTTGATTTTTTAAGTGCTTGATCGTGCTCTTTTTAAGCTTGGTATTTCGGCTGGTTAGATATATCGCTTATTCGAAAAGAATTCCGTAAATTTAGTGAACACCAAAATTATTATTCATTAAAACAACCCGAATGAAAGCAATCTATATCTTAATTGGATGCCTGATGCTGGTAGCAGCTGCTTCGGCACAAGAGGATGGGCAGAAAACGCAACAACAGTCGGTGCCTGAAGTTACACTGGACCAATTGCAGCAAATGCTCGATACGACTCAACAAGTACAGCAACAGCAAGCGCAGCAACAACAGACCCGTCAACAAGTGGCAAAGGAGCCCTCGAAGTTTGATGTGAAGAAAGCCTATTTTGGTGGCTATATCAATTTGTCGTTCGGGCGGGTAACAACCATTGGGGCTGCTCCGCTGCTGGGGTATAAGCTTACTCCCAAGCTGTCGGTTGGTACCCAATTTACCTACGATTATGTGAGTGATAAGCGTTATACCCGTGATTACAACTCGTCGAATTACGGCATTAGCTTTTTTACCCGTTACCGGATCGTTAAGTCGCTGTACACCCATATTGAATATGAGGCGATGAATTACGAGCTGTATAATGTGTTGGGTGATAGCAATCGCCAATGGGTGAATTTCCTGTTTGTGGGTGGTGGCTACAGTCAGCCGGTTTCGCGCAATGTATGGCTGAATACCCAAATCTTATTCGATGTGCTGCAGGATAAGAATTCGCCCTATCGCGATTGGGAACCTTTCTTTAGCGTTGGTTTTGGGGTGGGATTTTAAGAGAAGCTTAGCTAAAACAAGTGTCACGTATCGAACTAAGCATGGAATGCTAAGTTCGTCTGAGCGTCATCGCTAGGAGGAGGTATGACGATGAAGTGATCTCAACTCTGCTTCCTGGCAAATCTTTTCGCGTTGTCTTTGGTAGCCATACGTTACAATCGTGCGGCAGCGGGAATGTAGAATATTCAATATCTAACAAAGCTAGCACATTGCGTTTTCTTTAATGGATATTTCTTATTGGTTATTCGATATTTTACATTTAAGATTGCTCCCTCTCCTTCAGCATCCGGGTTATATTGTCCTATCGGACGGATTTTACTTTTAGGCTTGAACCTTTGCTGGATCGGATTTGCAATCCGATCCGATTTAGCCCGGGATTTTTAATCCCGTTTTGGGTTTTGTTGATGGTAGCCACATGTACAATCCTGCGGCAGCGGAGAACTTTGTCTATCCCCTCCGGGGAAAGTTCGTTTTTGCTTTTGTTGTTTTGCTATTGCTATTGAATCCCTACGGGATAGCCTGTCGTGCTAATGGAGCTGTCAGCCCGTTCCCCGTTAGGGGAATAATATCCATAGCATGCTATTTAATGCGAATCATTTCTTTTTCCCGTAGGGAATAAATAAAATCCTTTGCTGGATCGTATTTGCAATCCGATCCGATTTAGCCCGGGATTTTTAATCCCGTTTTGGGTTTTGTTGATGGTAGCCACATGTACAATCGTGCGGCAGCGGAGAACTTTGTATATCCCCTCCGGGGAAAGTTCGTTTTTGCTTTTGTTGTTTTGCTATTGCTATGGAATCCCTTTGAGAAAGCAGTAAAGCCAGAAACGGGTAAAGCCGAAGCCTTACCCGTTATTACTAAAACATTATTGGGGTCTACTAAACTGCCTGTTTAATAAAACTCGAAAACGGGTTTCCCGTTGGCATCGAATTTAACTTCCATTACCCGCGCATGTCTATTCGGATCGTACAAGGGATCCTTCATAATTTCTTCTAACGGCCTGGTGTCGCTTTTCGGCACAACCGTTGGATCACCAACAGCATTCTCATAGTCGCGGGCATGGTAGATACAAAGCGGTGTTACTCCATCCTCGGCGACTGTAAAACAATTGTGTCCGGGTCCGTATATTTTCTTTTCGTAATCGGTTGCCAGTACCGGGTAGCGCGATTTCTTCCACGAGTTACGATCCAGCAGGTCCGAATCTTCGTCGGCTTCCATCATCCCCATGCAATAGCAGGCGCCCGTGGCACTGGCCGAAAAGGTCAGGTAGATCTTGCCTTTGTTTTTGATGACTGCCGGTCCTTCATTCACCCAGAAATCAACGCGTTCCCAGTCGTAGTCGGGAGTGGTGAGCATAAACTGGACTGTCTTGAGCTTAATGGGCGATTCCATTTCAGCTAAATACAGGTTGGAAGCTGCAAATTGTCCACCGGTTTTCTCGGCCCAGCAGTAATAGCGTTTCCCGTTATTTTCGAAGATGGTGGCATCTAACGAAAAATCGATAAATGATTTTTCATCGCCATCGGCAGCCTGCATCTGTCCCAGTTCAATCCATTCATCTTTCAAGGGATCCTGACCAGTACATTCCAACACGTAAGGGCGAAGTTTCCAAATATCTTCTTCTTCGCTGGCTGCAAAATAAACATACCATTTCCCGTCGAGGTAATGAATCTCGGGAGCCCAGATATGACGGCTCATGGGCCCGGTTTCGTGCTTATACCATACGTTGAAGGTCTCGGCATCTTTCAGCCCTTCCAGTGTTTTCGACCGGCGAAGCTCAATGCAGTCGTATGTCGGTACCGAACCGGTAAAGTAATAATACCCGTCGGTGTGTTTGTAAATGAAGGGATCGGCACGTTGCTCGACCAGCGGAGAGTTTTTTCCTGTCGTATCCATCTTAAATGTTGATTTTCTTTTTAATGACTTCGTAATAATCGTCGGTAATCTTGTAGCGGAACATCAATCCACCCATAATGGCGTGGAAGACACCCGGGATTACGGTTAGCATCAGGGCAAGGCCCATCAAGGCAAACTTGCTTTGTTGGGCATCGGGGATGTATCCAAAATAGTCGAGCAGTACACCAACCATTGCTCCGGCAATTCCCATCCCGGCTTTCTGGGCAAACGAAATACCTCCGAAAGCCAGTCCTGAAACACGCTGGCCAGTTTTGGCCTGTCCGTAATCGACAGCTTCAGCAATTGCCGACCAAAATACCGGTGCATGTAAATCAACCACAAACGAAAGGATGAAATAGAGGGGGTAAGCCAGTAACAGATCACCTTGACGTACGACTAACAGCATAACGACACTAATGACGCCCACCAAAAGCTGCGACCATTTAAAGAGTTTAACCTTACAATAGCGCTTGGTAATATAAGTTGAAACGGGCATGGCCAGAATAGCTGCAATTACACCGGTTGCCATAAATGATGACTGGACACTGGCATCGCCGCCCAGGAAATATTTAGCGTAGTAGATGGCTACAGAGTTTCGGATGACATAACCCACCGTTCCGAAAAAGCAAACACCAAATAACAAGGTCCATTGGCCATTTTTCATCAGTAACCTGAATTGGCGGAATAGGGGCGTCTTGTCCACGACATGCTCAACACGCTCGCGGGTGGTGAAAAAGCAGAATAAGAAAAGCAGGGTTCCCAGCATGGCCATCGTTCCCATGGCTAGTTGGTAGCCCCGGCCCATATCGTTTTTACCCAGAGCTTCGGCCATAATAGG
The DNA here is from genome assembly GCF_059905295.1 of Mangrovibacterium sp. Classification (NCBI taxonomy): domain Bacteria; kingdom Pseudomonadati; phylum Bacteroidota; class Bacteroidia; order Marinilabiliales; family Prolixibacteraceae; genus Mangrovibacterium; species Mangrovibacterium sp. Next base: position 1,000 of record NZ_JBZQJF010000078.1, on the reverse strand, counting down.
CACTACAATCGACACCAGGAAGGCAGCAACTTTTGCGAAGAAAAGCCGGTATCCGTTTGCTGATAGTCGTTCTTTCGGGTCACTGGTCAATACACCAATCAGTGAGATGTAGGGAATGGTAACCGAGGTGAACATGATGGTTACGAAGATATAAGTGATGTAGGCCCAGATCAGTTTGCCGGTATAGTCGAAACCAGGGGTGGTAAAGGTTAGGAACACCGAGATTCCGAAAGGCACCGACAGAAACAGGAAATAGTGGCGATAGCGGCCCCATTTGGTTTTAACCTTGTCGGTAATGAGTCCCATGAGCGGGTCGGTTATCGCATCGATAAAGCGGACCAACAGAAACAGGAGTGCTACATCTTTGGGTTTGATGCCAAATACATCAGTATAAAAAAAGGTGATGATCAGGAACATGGACGAAATAACGACGTTTACTGCCGCATCTCCCGAACCGTATCCGATCTTTTCAAGTACGCTTAGTTTTTCAGATTTCATCAGTTTATAGTTTGTTTTTTTAATTGTCTGATGGAACTCACATGTTGCAGCGAATTACTTTCATTGCTGTTCTTCAGCAAACAACATGTTTGTTTCATTGGTTATTTTGAGCTATAAAAATTAGCTGGATTTCAGGAGGTATTTCTAACCCGGCTTTGTTTGTCTGGCAAGCATTCATTCACCACAAACAGCAGCTATCGACACCGCTTTTAAAACCTTGTCGCTATTTTCAGAGATAGATTTACACCCTATGGCAAAGATGGATTATAAATCTCCAATACGGGTGGATGATTGGTGCCAATAGGTGGAGTATTGAATAAAACACTCATGATTCGGAGGGAATCTCCAACAGGGATGAAAGTGGTTGAAAACAAGAGAAAGCAGTTGGAAACAATGGAAGACAATCGAATGGAGAGGGAAGCTGCTCGAAGCGCTTTTGGCCTACTTTTTATCGAGGGTAGGAAGCGAACCGGAAGCTTAGTGAAGCCGGGAAGCTCCGACG
>NZ_JBZQJF010000077.1:0-12151 GCF_059905295.1 Mangrovibacterium sp. | reverse complement strand
GCTTATTGCTTCCTTTTTCATACTATTCTCGTTCAATTCTTCGGCACAGACACCATTCAAACATTGGTCGGAAACAGAACGAACCTTACGTTATACACCCGACCACGGTGATTTTGTCATCGTAAATGGTGACAAACGTTTTAACCGGGCTCTGTATGGCTCAAATACCGGGTTTCGGGTTGAAGCCGGCGATTTACCCGAGTTCAGCCTCTACATGCCTCGACTGGGAGGTACATTTCGCTTAGGTTTGCAAAACGGGGAAACATCGAAGTGGCTGATTGATGCAGATCGCATCGAAGCTCGCTACAACAGCGGCAGCATGCGTTACAGCATTACCGACAAACTGTTAGGAAAAGGGGAACTAAAACTAAAATTACTGGCGCTTCCTGATGCTGACGGCATGATTCTTCAAATCGAAGGAGAGAATGTGCCGGACGATGTTAAACTATTCTTTGCATTTGGTGCTGCCTCCGACAAGCGTTTTTCACGCGAAGGGGACTTGGGTGCCGATCCGGAATCGGTTTTCTACCTAACTGCCGATAAATGCACCACCGACGAATATTTCCTCAAAAACAACAAATTTGACCTCTTTTACGGGGCTGAACGTTCCCTCTCGGATAATGAGGTGTATGAGAATGATTATAAACCGACCCCCGAAGAACTGGAAAGCACCCGACTAAAAAGCAAAAAGAAACTATTCGGCCTCTTTCCTGAAGGATGTGAGCTTAAACTAGGCGATGCGTCTCAACAAGAAACACCGGATGCCTTTTTCAATAGTGAAGCAAAGGATGCTCCTGCAGCCTGCGGGCAGCTGAAACTGAAAGACAAGCAGCCGGAATACCTACTGCTCGTCAATCCTGAAACAATAGAAAAACCTGCTTACAATTCGTTAGCCGCTCTTTTTGAAAAAGCAGAAAAAGCGCGACTAGAACTGGCAAATCATTTCAAAATAAACACGCCCGACGAATACATCAACGCTGCAGGATCAGCACTGGCTGCTGCTGCTGATGGCGTTTGGGATGGCCACGCATTTATGCACGGAGCTGTAGCCTGGCGTATGCCACTAAATGGTTGGCGAGGAGCCTACGCTGCCGACTGGCTGGGCTGGCCCGACCGTGCAGAAACCCATTTTCGTGGCTATTTCAAAGCCCAATACACTGAACCGGCTTCAGGCCCGAGCGTCCCGGATCCTAAAACACATCTGTCCCGCCAAAAAGAAGAAAAAGGAACCGCTCTGTTTACAAGTGGATATATAAGCCGTAACCCAGGGAAACAAAGTAAGCCACACCACTACGATATGAACCTGGTGTTCATCAGCCAACTACTTTGGCATTACCAGTGGACCGGCGACACCGCTTTCATCCGCGAAAGCTGGCCAGTATTGGAACGCCACCTGGCTTGGGAAAAACGCAACTTCGACGCCAATGACGACGGTCTTTACGATGCCTATTGCTGTATCTGGGCAAGCGATGCTCTTGAGTACAGCGGTGGAGGCGTCACCCATTCCTCTGCTTATAACTACCGGGCCAACCTCATGGCGGCCGAGTTGGCACCAATTGTTGGAAAAGATCCGGCTCCCTACCTTGCCGAAGCGGAGAAAATAAAAAAGGCAGTAAACACCCAACTGTGGATGCCCTCCAAAGGCTGGTTTGCCGAATACAAAGATCTTTTAGGCCTGCAGCGCATCCATCCGTCAGCTGCTGTTTGGACCATTTACCATGCCATTGATGAAGACTTAGCTGATCCTTTCCAGGCTTGGCAAAGCACCGAATATGTCGATCGGGAAATACCTCGAATTCCCATAAAAGGCAAAGGCGTACCCGAGGGTTTCTACACCATCTCAACAACCAACTGGATGCCCTACACCTGGTCGATCAACAATGTTGCCCTGGCAGAAGTACTACATACTGCCCTGGCCTATTGGGAAAGCGGCAGATCAGCCGAAGCTTTTCAACTCACGAAAGGCAGTTTCCTCGACTACATGTTTATGGGAAGTTGCCCCGGTAATTTTGGTCAACTTTCGTACTACGATGCTTTCCGTGGAGAGCTTTACCGCGACTTTGCCGATCCGATTGGTGTGGCTTCCCGCGTATTTGTTGAAGGTTTGTTTGGCTTCTCTCCAAACTTAATGAAGGACGAAATCAACTTAAAACCGGGCTGGCCGTCCGAATGGGAATATGCCCAAATGGAAACTCCCTACCTGAAAGTCGATTTCAAACGCAGCGGCCTGACTGATAACTACACCGTTGAAAACCGATTTGGAAAGCCACTTCAACTAAAGCTGGAACTGAAAGCTCGAAGTAGTGATGTCCGGTCCGTAAAAGTAAACGGACAAGATGCAAGCTGGACCTGCGACACAACAGCAATTGGCAAGCCGGTAATTGTACTGAAAACTCCGAAAACTGAGAAATACAACATTGAAATTGTTTGGGGAACCTCACCGATTGAGGCCATCACTAATGCTCCTGTACTGGCAGTAGGAGATCAGTTTTCCCGGAATACAAAGCAGGCACAAATCCTGGAGGTCAACGATCCGCAAGGGGTACTCAAAGGCCTTCAAACCAAACCGAAGGAATTAAACGCTTCCATAACGGGAGAATTAGGCGGCAGATCCTTCTTCGTAAAACTGAAACAGGAAAACTTATGCTGGTGGCAACCCATTTCTTTTGAATTGAAAGAGCCTGTTGAATTCCTATTCGATAAAAACCAGCCTGAAAACAAACTAGAGTTTTCACTTCAAAATAACTCGAAACAGGAAATCAAGGGAATATTAGTGTTGAATGGCTACAAACAAAAACTGCAGCTCCCGGCAGGCGAAAAATCGGCAATGATTACAGTCCCTGCAAACTTTCTGGTTCCCGGAACTAATCCGGTTTCATTAGAAACAAAGCAAGGCAATTTCAGCGCCAACATAACAAATTGGAACATATCAGCTAAAGGTCAGTTCGAAACCATTTCCCTTAATGATGAATTCAACGATCGTATAACCCATATCTTCAACGAGCAATACACATCTCCTCGTTCACCCTACCCTACACTTTCAATACCGATTCAGGGAATTGGTGACTGGTGTTCATACAAGGAGACCGAAGAAATTGACGATAGCGGTCTACGGAAAGCTGCGGAAAAAACGGGACAGATCGTTTCACCGCAAGGTATTCCGTTCAGCACCCCTTCTACCGAAACCAAAAACATTGTTTTCACCTCGCAATGGGATGTTTATCCCGAAAGCAGTACAATTCCTTTGAATGGCAAAGCTTCTCACGCCTACCTGTTAATGGCCGGGTCAGTGCATCACATGCGAATTAACATGGTCAACGGATTAATTGAAGTTAACTATGCCGACGGCAGCAAAGATACACTCGAATTAAAAAGTCCGGACAACTGGTGGCCAATCGAACAGGACTATTATGAGGATGGTTATGCCTTTAAGCTACCGGCACCACGACCACCCCGTTTATACTTAAAAACAGGTCAATGGCATATGGAAAGCTATCCCATTCTTTCGAAAAATAAAACGATAAAAATTGAAGGCGGTGCAGCCAGCTTGCTTGACTTGCCGGTGAACCCGAAAAAGGAACTGAAGAGCATTCGACTACGTACTTTATCAAATGATCTGGTTATTGGACTTTTGAGCGTAACGTTGAATAGGGTGAAGTAGCACAAAATACGTCTATTAATAAAGCAACATCAAACGCTTAAAACCTGGAACTGGAAACCTGAAACTAATATGAGCACTCGACGCCAATTCATACAACAAACCTTTGCTGCCGGAAGTCTTTTAATGGTTCCGGGGGTAAACCTTTGGAATCAGGATGAAGGCACCTATCGGAAGGAAGATATCTCCGACTTCTCGAAAAGATTGCAACCACTCGGCCGAATACTGGAGCTGGAAGGTTATTACGTTTGGGGATGTAGTCCAATTGTCGATGCCGATGGCCGGTTTCATGTTTTCTTTTCACGCTGGGATTCGCAAAAAGGAATGGGTGGTTGGATTAAAGGGAGTGAAATTGCACACGCTGTTGCAGACAAAGCCGAAGGGCCTTACGAAAATATTGAAACCATCCTGGCACCACGTGGCGAAGGGTTCTGGGATGCCACAACCTGCCACAATCCCCATATCCAATACTCCCAAGGCAAATTTTGCCTGTTTTACATGGGAAACTCAAATGGCAGAACCAACACCAAACGGATTGGGCTGGCAACAGCTGAGTCATTGAACGGTCCCTGGAAACGGATGGATCATCCGATTTTGGAAGCTGGTGAACCTGGCGCCTGGGACGACCATTGCACCTCCAACCCATCATTCATCAATTACCCCGATGGCTCATGTTGGCTGTACTACAAATCGTGGAACACCGAAGAATACGAACACCCGGTGGATCCCAAAATAAGGGGAAACAGAAAGTACGGACTGGCCGTGGCTAAACATCCCGAAGGCCCTTATTCCAAATACAGTAAAAATCCGATTATCGACTATTCAAAATTGGGCAATAATCGCCAACTGGAAGATGGAAATGTCTTTATAGAAAACGGTAAATTCTACATGCTCGCCCGCGACATGGGTCGCTTCGATCATGAAGTAGGAATTATTATAGAATCAGAAGATGGGATCCATTGGTCAGAGCCGAAGATCAGTTACTTTGGAACTTCTCACTATTTTGAACAACCTCCGGCACCACCCCATTTGAAAAAGTACGGCCGGTTCGAACGGCCTCAAATACTGATGCAACAAGGTAAACCCACCCATTTATTTGTAACTTCACAAGGTGGAACTTACCAAACTGCCTCACCTTTTGTTTTTGCAATAACAGACCGATTAAAAACTTCAAACAAATAATATTCAGGGCACAAGCCCAAATAAAACAACAAATCATGATTCGTTTATTAACCCTTAGTCTACTAGTCCTTTTATTGACTAACTGTCAAACCAAGAGAGAGAAACAAGAAGAAAGTACACCACAAAAGACCAGTCTCTACATCATTGGAGATTCAACCGTAAAACATGGCCATGGCGACGGTGCTACCGGCCGCTGGGGATGGGGAGATCCAATCCAACAGTATTTCGATAGTACGAAGATTAATGTCGAAAACCATGCTCTGGGAGGAACAAGTAGCCGCTCATTCCGCAGCAAAGGTTTGTGGGATGAAGTGCTTCGCAAACTGCAACCCGGAGATTATGTACTGATGCAATTTGGACACAACGATAATGGTCCGATCAACGATACCATTCGTGCCCGGGGTACCTTTAAAGGTATTGGCGAAGAAACCAAGGAAATTGACAACATGCTGACCGGGCAACACGAGATTGTCCATTCTTACGGATGGTATATTCGTCAGTATATTATCGAAGCGAAAGCCAAAGGCGCTCACCCAATTGTTGTCGCTCCAATTCCACGTAACATCTGGAAAGACGGAAAAATAGTCCGTAACAATGAGGACTACGGAAAATGGGCGAAAGAAATTGCCGAACTGGAAGAAGTTCCATTCATCGACCTAAACGCGAAGATGGCCGATGTTTTAGATACAATTGGTGAAGCAAAAGTAACCGGAACCTATTTTTGGGACTGGGATCATACTCACACGACTGCTAAAGGAGCCTCTTTATCGGCCAGCAAAGTCGTTGAAGGCATCAAAAAACTGGATAACTGCTGGTTGAAAGATTACCTGCTGGCCAATCCGGTGCTGAACTTCCCGATCCGGAAAAAAGTCTTCATCATTGGTGACTCCACAGTGGCAAAAGGGCAAAAGCCAATTGTTGGTTGGGGCGTTGAATTACCTCAATACATGGATACCAACCGCGTAGAAGTTATCAATAAAGCGCGCGGAGGACGTAGCAGCCGCACCTATCGTTACGAAGGTCTTTGGAAAGAAGTACTCGCCAAACTGGGCAAAGGTGACTTTGTACTGATGCAATTTGGTCACAATGATAGCGGTAACATCGACAAAGCAAAATTCAGAGGTTCCCTAAAAGGAATGGGTGAAGAAACTCAGGAAGTTACTCGTGAGAATGACAGTATCGAAGTGGTTCACACTTATGGTTGGTACATGAAAAAATACATTGACGAAGCCAAAGCCAAAGGTGCAATCCCAATTGTAGTCAGCATGATTCCTCGCAACATCTGGAACGATGGTAAAGTAGAGCGTAACGCAGACTCTTATGCAGGATGGGCAGCACAGGCAGCAAAAGCCGAAGGTGCCTTCTTCATCGACCTGAACAATGTTGTTGCCCAGGAATACGAAGCTATGGGACCAAAAATCGTGAAAAACTTCTTCCCGAAAGATCATACACATACCAACGTGTTTGGTGCTCGTCTGAATGCACTGACTCTTGCCCGCCAATTAAAGAATATGGACAATTGCCAGCTTTCAGGCTATGTTGCAATCCCGAACTAAGGGCTAAACATGACTTTTAAACCTACTACAATGAAACTACTATTAACAGTAATTCTGTTTGTTGTTGGGCTCACTACTACTCAGGCCCAACGACAAATGGAATACCTAACCCGGGGAATGGTTGCTGTACCGGCCGGACAAGACAGCGTTTTGGTGAGCTGGCGCTTGTTGTACTCTGATGCCGATCAGGTAGCCTTCAACCTTTACAGGAAATCGAAAACTCAGGCTCCAATCAAGTTGAACGATCAACCCTTAACAAAAGCAACATGCTTCATGGACTGTAGCAAGTTGACTGACGGCGAATATACTTACCTGATTAAGCCGGTGATCAACAACAAGGAACAAGAAGCCGACGGCACTTTCAAATATGAAAAATCAGCCAATAGTCATCCTTGGTTCACCATTCCGCTTCATACACCGGAGAACTACTCACCCGGCGACGCTTCGGCTGCCGACCTGGATGGTGACGGCGATTACGAGTTGGTTGTCCATATGACTGGCCGCGGACACGACAACAGCCAAAACGGGCTAACGGATCCGCCGATTTTTCAAGCTTACAAAATGGATGGAACCTTGCTATGGACCATCAACCTCGGCAAAAACATCCGTGAAGGAGCTCACTACACCCAATTCCTGGTTTATGACTTTGATGGCGACGGACGTGCTGAGGTTGTGATGAAAACAGCCGACGGCACTGTCGACGGCATGGGAAAAACCATTGGTGATTCAAAAGCTGATCACCGAAACGAAAAAGGACATATCCTCGAAGGACCGGAATTCTTGACCGTATTTAACGGACTAACAGGCGCCGCAATGGCAACTATCCCGTTTGAACCTCGCCGGCACCCGACAGTCGATAACCCGACACCTCAACAACTTAAAGAAGTTTGGGGAGATGGACGTGGCAACCGATCGGAACGTTACCTGGCCTGTGTCGCTTATCTCGATGGCATTCATCCGTCTATTGTGATGTGCCGCGGTTACTATACCCGTGTTACACTGGCAGCTTTCGACTGGCAGAACGGCAAATTGACCAAACGCTGGTTATTCGATAGCGACGATGGCACCCCTGGCAACAGTGCTTTTCACGGACAAGGAAACCACAGTGTGAGTGTTGGCGATGTGGATAATGATGGCTTTGATGAGATCGTTTATGGCGCAGCTGTTATCGATCAGGATGGCACAGGACTTTATTCTACCGGCTTAGGCCATGCCGATGCCTTGCATTTTTCAGACCTCGACCCAACTCATCCGGGACTGGAAGTTTTCAACATTCAGGAACGTTTTGATGATGCAGGTCTGAACTTCCGCGATGCAAAGACCGGTAAAATTCTCTGGAAAGTGGCATCCGTTCATGCTGACGAAACCGGAATGGACAAAGGAGAGGGCCCGGGGCGCGGTGTTGCGTTCAACGTAGATCCTCGTTATCCGGGAAATGAATGCTGGGCCTTTGGTGCCGGAGTAAAAGGCATGTGGAGCGCTCAAGGCAAGAAAATCAGCGAAACAACACCACGAACCTGTAACTTTGCAGTTTGGTGGGATGGCGACTTGCTTCGTGAGCTGCTCGATAAAAACCGCATCATGAAGTGGATTTGGAAAAATGAGCAATTAAAAACCATCGTGGAAGCCAAAGAATGCTGGAGCAACAACGGTACTAAGTCAACCCCTGTTTTAAGCGCCGACCTGTTTGGCGACTGGCGCGAAGAGGTGATTTGGCGTACTCGCGACAACCAGTCGTTACGGGTTTACACCACGACAATCCCTACAAATCATCGTTTTGTTACCTTAATGCAGGACCCTATTTACCGGTTGAGCATTGCCTGGCAAAATGTAGCCTACAATCAGCCTCCTCATCCTGGTTTTTATATCGGCGACGAAATGAAATCACCGGTAAAACCGGCATTAAAATTGATTAAATACCAGGATAACGGAGTTAAAGGCAGTAGCAAGTAATTCCGTTGCAGTCATAGAACAAATAAAGAATTTAGACACATGAAACTACTATTCAAAAAACTAACGTTCATACTAACAATCGCCTTGCTTGGAAGCCAGACGCTTTCAGCTCAGGATATTGTTCGGAAATTTGACCTTGGGAACGGAGCCGTTCACAAAGGATTCACAGCCGTGGATGCTAAAACGGTCTACACACCCGAAAACGGATTCGGAATTCTTAGTGAAAAACCGGTAACAGCAGAAAAATCGGATGGCGAATGTGACCTGACAAACGATTGGCTGACCTCTGATAGCCCATTCTATTTCAAGATAGATTTGCCGGAAGGCCGCTATAAAGTTACCGTAACGCTGGGCTCCCCGAACGAAGCAACAGCTACAACCGTGAAAGCAGAATCCCGCCGACTGATGCTGGAAAACATTGAAACCGTTAAAGGCGAAGTAATCACCAAAACATTTGTTGTTGATGTTCGCACACCGCGCATTAATGACTCACTTGAGGTTCACCGCAAGTCACGTGAAATGACTTACCTGAACTGGGATAACAGCTTGAATATCGAATTTAACGGACCGAAGCCTTGCGTTTCGTCGATCGTTATTGAAAGTGCCAATGGCCTGCGTACAATCTTCCTTGCCGGCGATTCTACCGTTACCGATCAGGAAAACGAACCATGGGCATCATGGGGACAAATGTTCCCTCGCTTCCTGAAACCGGATATTGTTGTTGCCAACTATGCTGAATCGGGTGAAACACTAAAAGCCTTCCGTCGTGAAAACCGACTGGCCAAGTTGCTTAGCCTAATGAAACCGGGTGATTTCCTGTTTATCGAATTTGCACACAACGACCAAAAGCCGGGCGGGAACCATGTCGACCCGTATACAACCTACCAGGAACAAATCCGGTACTATATGAACGAAGCTCGTAAAAGAGGCGGTATTCCAATTTTGGTTACATCAACTGCTCGTCGTGCCTTCGACGAGAACGGCAAAATTAAAAATACCCTGCTGGAATACCCCAACGCCATGCGACAGCTGGCTAAAGAAGAGAATGTACCTTTAATTGATTTGAATGCCATGACTAAAGTGTTCTATGAGACCTTAGGTGTGGAAAATTCAACCAAAGCATTCGTACACTACCCGGCACACACATTCCCGGGACAGGAAAAAGATTTGGCTGACAACACTCACTTCAATGCTTACGGTGCATACGAGTTGGCAAAATGCGTTGTTCAAAGTATCCTCGATCAACACCTGGAGCTGGCCAAATACGTAGTCGACGATTTCAAAACCTTCAACCCTGCCAAACCGGATGATTACAATACCTTCTTTTGGCCTTTAAGTCCGGTTTCCGATGTGGTAAAACCCGACGGAAATTAGTATCTATGTATAAAGAAATAAACACTTAACTCACTTATACAATGAAATCGAAAATTTTATTTTGCCTGGCCCTTGCCGCAACCTTCATGTCTTGTCAGCCGAAGGCCGATACCTTCCCGACAAAACAGGAAGTGCTCGACAAAATGGTGCTGACCAATAAATATTTCATGGACAAATGGCCGGATACCGGCAAAACAATCATCACCAACAAGGAACGTCCCAGTAACATCTGGACCCGTGCCGTGTATTACGAAGGCTTGATGGCCCTCTATTCGGTTGATCAGGATAAAACATTCTACGACTATGCTGTATCCTGGGGCGAAAACCACAAATGGGGATTACGCGACGGTATCACAACCCGCAATGCAGACAACCAATGCTGTGGTCAAACTTACATCGACCTGTATAATATTCAGCCGGATTCTGTTCGGATACACGACATCAAAGCATCAATCGATTCAATGATGGTGACCGATAAAATTGATGATTGGACCTGGATTGATGCCATTCAAATGGGGATGCCTGTTTTTGCTCAGTTAGCAAAACTAACCGGCGACACCGCATACTCCGAACGTGCTTACGAGATGTACATGGACAGCAAAGTCACTCAAGACCTTTGGAATGAAGCCGACAGCCTGTGGTGGCGCGATGCCGACTTCCGGCCTCCGTACACTGAACCAAATGGCGAAGATTGCTACTGGGCACGTGGAAACGGATGGGTTGTTGCTGCCTTGGTTCGTGTTATGGATATCCTTCCCAATGATCCGCACCGCGACGAATACCAGTCGACCTTGCTGAAAATGTTGGAAGCATTGACTCACCTGCAACGCGAAGATGGTTTCTGGAACTGTAGCCTGCACGATGCAAACCACTTTGGTGGAAAAGAAACATCAGGAACATCTTTGTTTGTTTACGGAATGGCCTGGGCTGTAAATAATGGCCTGGTTGACGCCGCCAAGTACAAACCCATCATTCAAAAAGCATGGAATGCCATGGCTAAAGATGCCGTACATGAAAATGGTTTCTTAGGCTACGTACAAGGTACCGGTAAAGAACCGAAAGATGGTCAGCCGGTAACATACACCAGCGTTCCCGACTTCGAGGATTACGGCTTAGGTTGCTACCTGCTGGCCGGAAGCGAAGTCTACAAGATGGCTGAATAAAACACAAAAGATTCTCCTAAAAGGGTTAAGAAAGCTGCTTTGGCAACATTTCTTAACCCTTTTCTTATCAAATGAACAATCCCTCCAACCCATTTTGGGCTATTTTTGAGTTTTCCAATAAAACCAAATCATGCTCAAAAAAATCACCTTTCTCCTGGTTCTCATTTTAGCACTTGCTGCCTGCAAGACCAAAACAGAGAAACCTGCTTTAAAATTATGGTACAATCAGCCGGCTTCCGAATGGATGGAAGCACTCCCAATTGGCAACGGTTCACTGGGTGCCATGGTCTACGGACGTACCGATACTGAAATCATTAAACTGAACCACGACGAGTTTTGGGCCGGTTGTCCCCGCGACCTAACCAACCCGAATGCCGCAGGCGTTGCCGACAAGGTTGCTCAACTGGTCAAGCAACGTAAATATGCCGAAGCCAATAAGCTAATCCGTAAAATTCAGGGTCCTTACAGCGAGCCTTACCAACCGCTGGGCGACCTCACCCTTCAATTCAATCATCGAAACCCGGAAAACTATACCCGCGAACTAAACATTTCGGATGCTGAAGCCAAGGTCAATTACCAAAACAACGGCGTGCAATACACCCGGGAGCTGATCTCCAGCTTTCCCGATAAGGTAATTGCCATCCACCTGACTGCTTCAGTGCCCGATTCGCTCAACTTCAAACTGGGTCTAAAAAGCCTCCTTCACTATAAAGTACATGCTGAAGGTGATGTTTTTAAGATGGTGGTGAAAACCGATAAAGACATTCTGCCCAACTATCGGGTGAGCAACGACGAAGCCCGGGTTTACGCTGGCTGGACTGGTGAAGGGATGTTTGCCCAGGTCGATGTTAAAGTCATTGCCCCAAACGCCAATGTTGGTGTCTCGGACGAGGGGATTCAACTAGTCCATGGCAAAGAAGCACTCATCCTCGTTTCGGCAGCAACAAGCTTTAACGGTCCCTACAAATCCCCCGCTTTCGAGGGAAAAGATTACCAGGCAATAGCCGAAAGCATCCTGAGCAAGGCTGCACAAGCCAACTGGAACAGCCTGAAACAAAAACATACAGCCGATTACCACTCCCTCTTCAACCGGGTGAAGCTTGACCTTAGTCAACTGCCCGGAACAGATACCATCCCAACCGACCAGCGCATCATCTCCTTTTACCAAAATGAAGATCCGTCCATGGTATCTCTGCTATTTCAATATGGCCGCTACCTCTTAATATCGAGCTCACGCCCCGGAACACAGGCTGCCAACCTTCAAG
>NZ_JBZQJF010000076.1:0-5873 GCF_059905295.1 Mangrovibacterium sp. | reverse complement strand
TGAAGTATTTGTCACCCGACGATTTCAAGCATGTTTCCGACTGTTTGAAAGAATCTGAAACAGAACGGAAAAACTTTGTAGCGAAATTTGTAAAGCCGATTGAGGAAAAGTTAAAAGTCAAGGGTTTCAAGTTTGAAATGAAAGCCCGCACCAAAGCGATCAATTCCATCTGGAACAAGATGAAGAAGTCGGGCATCCCTTTCGAGGAAGTGTACGACATCTTTGCAATTCGGGTAATTCTGGAGTCGGAGGCACAAGCTGAAAAGTCGGACTGCTGGCAGGTTTTTTCCATTGTTACCGAAGAGTATCAGGCCAACCCGGAGCGTATGCGCGACTGGATTACGGTGCCCAAGTCAAATGGTTACGAGAGTTTGCATGCCACTGTGCTGGGACCCAATAAAAAGTGGGTCGAAATACAGATTCGGACGAAAAGGATGGATGAGATCGCCGAGAAAGGTTTGGCTGCTCACTGGAAGTATAAAGGTGGTTCGGCATCGGCTGAAATGGAAAAGTGGTTGGCAGGTGTGCGTGAGATTTTGGAAAATCCGGAATTGAACGTGGTTGATTTCATTGACGAATTCAATACGAATATTTACAAGGATGAGATTTTTGTCTTCACACCTAAGGGGGATTTAAAGCGACTTCCTGCCGGTGCAACCTTGCTCGACTTTGCCTATGAAATTCACTCGGTTGTTGGCGATCGCTGTGTTGGTGGGATGGTTGATGGACGGAAAGTGACGCTTCGCTATAAGTTGAAAAACGGCGAGCAGATCTCTATCGATACCTCAAACAACCAAAAGCCCAAGCTGGACTGGCTGGATATTGCCATTACCAGCAAAGCCAAAAACCGCATTAAGGCTAGTTTGAACGAGGAGCGGAAACGTGAAGCTGATAACGGTAAGGAGATTCTGGTTCGTAAGTTGAAAAACTGGAAGATTGACTATAACGATGAAACGATCCGAACTTTACTGAAGCATTATCACCTGAAGTTGGCGCAGGATCTTTATTACAATATTTCGACGGAGAAGATCGATACGCTCGATATTAAGGAAGTGCTTACGCTTAAGGAGCAAGCGGAAGAGCCATCAGCCAAACAAAAGCTTGAGGAGAATCTCTCGGCCGACCAGTTTAAGGAGATGGAGTTTACCGGTGGTGATGATTACCTGGTGATTGATAACAACATTAAGGATGTTAATCACAAGCTGGCACAGTGCTGTAACCCCATTTTTGGAGACGATATTTTTGGCTTTGTAACCATTAAAGAGGGGATTAAGATTCACCGTCGTACCTGTCCGAATGCCAAACAGATGTTTGAGCGCTATCCATACCGGATTATTCCTGCCAAGTGGCGCGATTCGGATAAGAAAACGTCATTCCAGGCTACCATTCGACTTTCCGGAATTGATGAAGTTGGCCTTGTGGCGCAGATCTCAAATGTGATCTCGAAGGATGTTGGTGTATCTATGCGCTCGATAAGTATTGATACCTCCGGTGGCGAGTTTTTAGGTACACTGCGTATCTATGTCAATAATATTGAGCATTTGGATTTCCTGATGCGCAAACTGCATCACATTAAGGGAATTCAGCATGTTTCCCGTGCGGATGGCTAAAGTCGGCCCCAAAATAAGCAAATGCAGAAGTTACTGGTTAACTTCTGCATTTGCTGTTTATTCCCGAATCCACTCAGTTTTTTGTTCTGCCGGAATACGCATGCGTGGAGGGCGTTGAAAGCTTTCATCTGCTTCTCCTAAAATGAAAAATCCGACAGGCACATCTTCGGCCTCTAATTTAAGAAATTGTCGCATTTGCTGTGAATAGCAAACTCCTCCGGTGCTTAAATAACCGGCAATTCCGTAGGCCTGCAGGCTTAAATAGATATTTTCGACGGCGCAGGCAACCGAAACAAGATCTTCCTGAGCAGGAAAGCGTTTATAAGGATCGCGTTTGGCAATGATGGCAATAATATGCGAAACGCGTTTGTGTTTTTCCGAATAGGCATCGTATTTGAAATCAACGAATTTTTCGGCAGGTGTGATTTCTTTATAGATTTGTTGCTGAACCATGAAAAAGCGTTTCACAGCATCGCCGGCAAAGATTTTAAAATTCCAGGCTTGCACTAAGCCGTGCGATGGCGCCCAACTGGCATTCTCGAGTAGCTTTTCAATAATAGCATCATCAATTTGACTACCTTCCTTCAGCCCATTGACAAAAGTTGATTTTCGGCTTTTAATCCAATTTTCGATTGTTTCTGCGTTCTCTGTCATCGTTGTTCGTATTATTTAGCAAGAAGAACAATGGAAAAGCTGATAAGTTTGTAATTTCACCATCCTTTGTTGAAAGACAACCCGCAAGTATTGATGAACATGAACGAGAAAATAAGTGAGATTGAAAGGTTAATAGATGAAAGCCAACTGGAAGCGGCTTTACTCAAAATTGAAGAACAATTGGCTTCAGGAGAACCAACTGCTGAGATCTATTTTCTGAAAGGCCGGATATCTGTAAAAAAACAGGAGTGGGGCCAAGCGATTAATGACTTTAACCAGGTGTTGGAAAATGATCCTGATTATCCTGGTGCCCAAAATCAGATCGATCTGGTCAGGTCTATTCTGGGCTTCTTTAATCCGGATTTGATAAACCCGTAGCTTGTGTCAAGTCACTCCTGACATTCATAAAGATCGTTTCGCCGTCATACCTGCTACCAAGGACAGATTTAATGATTGAAGGATAGATGGTATGAAGGATTGAGGGAGCTTCAAGATCCTAGCCTCAAGCTGCAAGTTGACTCAAATTCCAGGTTTTTAATTCCAAATTTCAAAAAGGATCTGTCTGGAACCTTGATCAGTTGCAGTAACCAGAACCCCGGAACTTTAATAACGGAAGAAGACCGTGAATTGCGATTTCTTACTTCTACATTTTTTATTGGTTATTCAATATTTTACATTTCAAGAAAACTGTCATTTCCTCATTGTGCCCATTTATTTGGGGTAGGTACTCAAAATGACGACGTGATTGCGACGACTAAGGAGGAAGCAATCTTACCCGAAATTTTGTAACTAGACCAGACACTAATCTAAAACAAAGCGATAGGTGATTGTTCCTGTTTGAAAGGCAGGAGCATTGGGATCGTTGTTGAAAGTTGCTTTTAAAGCCGCCTGACGAGCTGCTTCCAGCAAGTTCGCATTATAGGTATTTGTTCCTTTTACACCCGGTTTGGCACTGCTTACCTTGCCGTATTTATTAACCGTGATGCTTACAACAACAACACCTTCTTCATTACCCGGATAATTGGGTTTGGGCAAGCCCAGGGCACGGCGCCCATCCAGACTGAATGAAGGTCCATTACCAGAGCTTCCACTTCCGGTACCGCCATCTCCATAGTTACTTGAATTACCACCGGTTGGGCTTCCCTGGTTCCCACCCGGGTATGTTACACCTTCTCCGGTACTTTTGGAATTGCTGCTGCCGGCACCGGAACCGGATCCAAAGGTTTTTGCTGCAAGGTTATTGATTTGTGCAGCCTTCGCTGCTTCTGCTTCTTTTCGCTTGCGTTCTTCCTCGGCCGCTTTACGCTGACGCTCCAGTTCGGCTTGTTTTTGACGTTCAATTTCTGCTAAGCGTTGTTTCTCGGCTTCAATTTCCTGTTGGCGTTTGATTTCAGCCTGACGTTTTGCTTCATTCTCAGCAGTAATTTTTTGCTGACGTTCCAGCTCTTCTTTTTTCTTTTGATCAGCTAGCTTCTTTTGACGAGCCAGTTCTTGTTGTTTCTTTTTTGCTTCTTCTTCCTTTTTCTTCTTGGCTGCTTCCAGAGCTACGGTCTTCTCGTAGTCTTGCGTCATCAACTCTTCTTTTGATTCAACCGGGGTGGCCGGTGCTGTTGATGATGGTGGTGGAGGAGGAGGTGTTGTTGCCTTTACCGGTTGTGCAGCCGGTTCTTCTTTGGCAGGCAAACTTTGACGGGGAGCAGGGGCCGGTTCTTCTTTTCCCAAGCCGTTTTTGCTGTTGCCAAAATTAACCAGCACACCCTCTTCACCGGGAAGTGGCAGGGGCGTGAAAAAACCGAACAATAACAACAGGATCAGAATGATCACATGGAAAATGATTGTTCCCCAAAAACCAGCTCTATGTTTGCCAATGTAACTCATTAATGTTCCGGTGCAGTAGCTAAGATCATTTTGTATTTATTGCGCTTGGCAATATTCATTACTTTAACAACCTGCTCAATAGGGACCGATTTGTCGGCATGCAGCGAAACGTAAGCATCTTCCTGGCTTCCCATAGCCCGTTGGAGTGCGGGTTCAATTTCGCCGAAAGAAACCCGGTGAGGTGTCCCGTCGGTATTGACGTAATATTTCAGGTCAGCAGTGATGGACACCGTTGTGATCGGTTTTGCTGCTGTTTGATTATTGCTTTCAGGTAAAAGCAGCTTCAATGCATTTGGTGCGATCAAGGTTGAAGTAACCATGAAAAAGATCAACAGCAAAAACACGATGTCGGTCATCGACGACATACTGAAACTGGCATCAACCTTATTTCTTCGTTTTAAAGCCATTGTTTTTACTTTGCAGGTTCATTCAATAAATCCAAAAACTCGGAAGTGGCTGCTTCCATTTTGAATACCACTTTTTCAACATTCGATACGAGAATGTTGTAAGCGAAATAGGCGATAATACCAACTGTTAATCCAGCTACAGTCGTCACCATTGCCTGGTAAATACCTGAAGAAAGTAAGGTAACATCGATATTGTTTCCGGCATTTGCCATATCGTAAAACGCCTGGATCATACCAATTACCGTTCCCAGGAATCCGATCATCGGTGCTCCACCGGCAACACTGGCTAATACAGGTAAGCCTTTTTCGAGTTTCGAGATTTCCAGGTTTCCAACCATCTCAATGGCGGTATTGACATCGGACATTGGGCGCCCAATGCGCGTAATACCCTTTTCAATCATCCGGGCTGTTGGAGTATCCTGAGAACGAGCCAAGGTTAATGCTGCATCTATTTTCCCTTGAAGAATGAAGTCTTTCACCCGTTCAAGTAATGAATTATCAACTTTACCTGCTTTTTTAACCGCTAAATAACGATCGATAAAAATGAAGACGGCAACCAAGGATAAAACCAGGATTGGGATCATGATCCAACCACCTTTTAAGGCTAAATCGAAAAAACGGGTAACAATTCCATCTTGTTGCGCAGCTTGAGCTACAGAGTCAGCACCATTGGTAACAGGTGTGCTCACTTGTAATAGTACGAAGTTCAGCATATAGTTTTCTGTTTTTTTTGACCTGTGTAAAAATAAACGAGGCATACTGAAATAAAGTATGCCTCGCAAAAATAAGAATATTTTTAACTGTTCTTAAAGAACAACTGCTTGAAAGTAATAATATGCCGCACCTGCTAAATAACCGATTAGTGCTAACCACGAAATTTTCTTTAGGTACCAAATGAAATCGATTTTTTCCAATCCCATTGCTGCAACACCAGCCGCTGATCCGATGATCAGCATACTGCCACCTGTTCCGGCAGTATAAGCCAGAAATTCCCAAAAAGCACCATCCTGTACGAAGGCTGCCATATAACCTGTGGTTCCGGCTTCGGCAATAGGGTACATACCCATCGCTCCGGCTACTAACGGAACGTTGTCGACAATTGACGAAAGGATACCAATTGCTAAATCGATTAGGAAGATATTACCCAGATGTTGATCTAAGACCTGTGAAAGCAAGTGCAAATGGCCGGCAGATTGCAACGCAGCAACCGCTGAAAGGATTCCTAAAAAGAACAAAATTGTTGGTACATCTACTTTCCGTAATACGGCAGTGACCCTCAGCCTGTGCTTGATTTCATCATCCTTGTCTTTATGCAGAATTTCAG
>NZ_JBZQJF010000075.1:0-2745 GCF_059905295.1 Mangrovibacterium sp. | reverse complement strand
CCAGTTGCGCAATATGCAGGTACATCAGGGTAGTATGGATGTCGACATGACCGAGCAGGTCTTTCAAAGTCATGATGTCCATGCCCATTTCCAGCAGATGGGTAGCGTAGGTATGGCGAAGCGTGTGCGAAGTTACCCGCTTCTGAATCCCGGCCCGTTTCACAGCCTGGGTAATGACCCACTGCACACCGGTTTCAGAAAATTGCTGCAACTGTCCTGTATTAGTTTTTCCGTTAAACAGCCACACATAAGGAGGCTCAGCCTGCAGATAGGCGCGCAGTCCACGCACCAGGTGCCCGCCAAGCGGTACATAACGGTCTTTCCGGCCTTTGCCTTCGCGAACATGCAACTGCGAACGGTCCAGGTCAACATCGGCCAGTTTGATGTTCAGCAGCTCGTGGCGACGTAGTCCGCAGCCATACAGCAGGCCCAGGATCAACCGGTGTCGAAGCAGCACAGGTGTTTTCAACAGGCGCCTGACTTCCTGCTGGCTCAATACAACGGGCAGCTTCTTCGGAAGCTTCATTTTAGGCAGGAACACCTGTTTTTGCGGCATACCCATCGCCCGGTAGGCAAAACGAAGCCCGTAAACGGTGTGCTTAAAATAACTTTCGGAAGGTGTGCGGCTTTGCGTTTTGATCAGGTGGAGGTAGTCCAGCACCTGATCTTCCTCAAGATCCAGTGGATTGCATCGAAAATGAAGGGCCATCGTGGCCAGGCAACGGGAATAGTTGTTAAGGGTACTCTTACTTTTGCCTAAAAGCTCAACATGACGTTGCAGCTTTTCATAAACTTGCTTAAATTCAGGGAGTGAAAAACAAGCTTGCTCAATTAACGTGGTGCTTTTTTTTCATCTTGATTAAATTTTAATGAACACTAAAGGTACTGGAGCCTGAGCACTTTAGCTACCTTTAGGTTTCGTTCAATAATGGCTATAAGTAATTGCTTGTTCTCGCCTGAGCGAAGGATTTGCTTCCCGAATTTGTGTTCCGGAAGCCGGTTTCCGAGTTTTCTTTCGCAACCGGGCAAAGCTCCGCCAGGCCCCGTTGTCAAGACCTCGATATGAACTGATAATACAAGAATATTTGAGGTTTTTAGACAGACTGCCGTTGTGCACAAGCAAAAGAAACGACATCGCGCTATCTCAGTGTCGTATAGTTATAACTATTGGTCATTACGATATTGATTTGTATCTTTGAAATAAAAAAAGATGTTTGACAGAACAATAGAAAATACGATAAATGAAAAGGTAAACGGAGGAAAGGCAATAGTTGTTGTGGGTGCAAGACAAGTTGGAAAAACAACCCTGCTAAACAAGATTTTGTCAAATAAGGACTATTTGTTTCTTGATGCGGATGACCCGGCAATAAGAAATCTTTTGCAAAGTCCAACAACAGAACAAATTCGGACATTTCTCGGAGATTACAAGTATGTTTTCCTTGACGAAGCTCAAAGAATACCAGGAATAGGTTTGACTTTAAAAATCATTACTGACCAATTCAAACAAGTTCAGCTTTTTGTAAGTGGTTCTTCATCGTTTGATCTAGGCAATGAACTGAATGAGCCTTTGACCGGTAGAAAATGGGAATATGAATTGTTCCCCATATCTTGGGAGGAGTACGAAAACAAAATAGGATTTATAAAAGCTGAACAACAAATCGAAAATAGAATACTCTATGGACTTTATCCAGAAGTTGTTAATAATCAAGGAAAAGAACGAGAAACTTTAAAAAACCTTGTTAATAGTTACTTGTATCGTGACATTTTAGCATTTTCTGATATTAGAAAACCTGAAGTTCTTGAAAAGTTACTACAAGCACTGGCTTTACAAATGGGAAGCGAGGTGAATTACAATGAGATTTCACAGCTGATTGGAATTAATAAAATTACAGTTCAAAAATATATCGAGATTTTAGAAAAAGGATATATAGTCTTTAGGCTTAATAGCTTTAGTCGGAATATTAGAAATGAAATTAAGCAAAACCGAAAGATTTACTTTTATGACAATGGTATCAGAAATATGCTAATTAGTAATTTTAATCAACTGGATTTGAGAGTAGACAAAGGAGCATTATGGGAAAACTTTTTAGTATCTGAAAGGCGGAAACAAAATCTATATAAAGACACTTTTGCTAAAATGTACTTTTGGAGGACAAAACAGCAACAAGAAATTGATTTTGTAGAAGAAAATAATGGACAAATAACTGGATTTGAGTTCAAATGGAACAATAAAAAAACGAAATTTCCTCAGAATTTCATGGATACTTATAAAGCTGAGGGACATGTAATTGATAGAAATAATTTTAGAGAATTTGTAAAAATATAGCAATGCCAGTGCACAACAATTAAGCGTTCGGCCAGTGCGCAGCACAGTGGCTGAACCGGGTGTTGACGTAAACCGGGATTGATAGCCGAAGCAAGTATTATGGGTTTTTCGATGGAAAGTAAGATATGTAGCCTGACCACGATGGTCGGGCGTTTTTGGTTTTGGCAGATACTGCTCCTGTTTTCTAGGCTTTGAGCGAAGGATTTACTTCCCGGATAGTTAGGGACTGCTCTGACTACACCTTTTCGTCTTAAACGGAATTTGATGCGCTATTCAAAGGTCTGGACGAAATTAAAGGTGAAGCCTTTCTATGATGACCGAAGTAGAAAACAACAAAAAGAAAAAAGAATCACAATTACTACGACCAGTAAAAAGAAAAAATACAGAAACCACTTCGGGATAATCGCATGCTTGTTTAT
>NZ_JBZQJF010000074.1:0-3711 GCF_059905295.1 Mangrovibacterium sp. | reverse complement strand
ATGATCGATCAAACAATTATACATAAGTTCAAGGCAAATCTGCATGGCCGGCTTATTCAACCGGGCGATATGGATTATGATGATGCCCGCAAAGTCTGGAATGGGATGATTGATAAACATCCGGCTTTGATTGTTCGCTGCACCGATGAAGAAGATGTTGTGGCCTCCATAAACTTTGCACGGATACAAAAATTGCTTGTGGCTGTGCGTGGTGGCGCCCATAATGTCGCTGGCTTTGGTACTTGCAGCGAGGGTATCGTGATTGATCTGTCACTCATGAAAAAGATTGAGATTGACGCTGGAGCACGTATTGCACGTGCTCAACCCGGTTTGACCTGGGGAGAATTTGACAACGCCACCCTGGCCTATAACCTGGCGACAACAGGCGGACTGGTAAGCACAACCGGTATCGCTGGCTTTACACTTGGCGGAGGCTTCGGATGGCTTGTCCGCAAGTACGGTCTGACTGTAGATAACCTACTTTCAGTGGATATGGTCCTGGCAGATGGACAAGGGATCACTGCCAACCCGTTGGAGAATGCCGATCTTTTTTGGGGTGTTTGCGGTGGTGGTGGAAACTTTGGTATCGTCACCTCATTCAGTTACCAGCTTCACGATGTTGGTCCCAATGTGTATGGTGGGGCAGTATTTTACCCGGTCGAAAAAGCGAAAGAGTTCTTGCAGTTTTATCGCGAATGGACACCTATAATGCCCGACGAACTTTCTACGATGGTTGCTTTCCTGACTGCGCCACCGGAGCCATTCGTCCCCAAAGAATTGGTTGGATCTCCCATGATTGCACTAGCCCTTTGTTATGCAGGACCGGTAGATGAAGGTGAGCAGGCTGTAAAACCCTTGCGAAGTTTTCTGCAGCCAGCGATCGACCTGCTTGGAGCACATCCTTATCTTGGACTGCAAACGATGTTCGATGCATCTGCGCCTCATGGAATTAACGCTTACTGGAAGACCGAATATCTCAATGAGTTGAGCGACGATGCTATTAATGTTTTCGTTGAGCAGACTGCAAAAATGAAATCGCTGTCGCCCTTCTCCGCAGTGCATCTGCATCACTGGGGAGGTGCGATCCAACGTGCGGATAAAGAAGCGACTGCCTTTGCTCACCGGGATGCTCGCTATGTGCTGAATGTTATTGGCCTTTGGATGGAGCATGAAAACGCTGATCAACATATCGCCTGGACGCGTGATTTCTCAATGGCTATACAACCCTTTTCAACAGGGCAAGTGTATCTCAACTTTTTGGGAGAAGAGGGAGAAGCGCGTGTCAAAGCGGCTTATGGTGCGGCAAGATACGATCGACTGGTCGAATTAAAGAACAAGTATGATCCAACCAATCTGTTTCGGCTGAACCAAAATATCAAGCCTTCCGTGTAAAGATCCCTGGTCATTACTCTGATAATTTAGAATATTAGTCTGATCAAGATACGTTTTGCCTGTTGTTTGCAACAACCAAAGCTGTAATGGTAGGCGGTTATTTCGCGTTATAGTAATTGTTTTAGAATTGAATAAATAGCGAATCGAACTCAATCCGAAGAATAATGAACTGTTAGCACACGAATCCATTCCAATTGGAGCTGAGATCGCTTCGTTATCGTGCTTTTCCATCAATGATCAGAAAGGTGCGAATAGGAGATTGCAGTGTCCTCGTTCCTCCTCTTCGCAACGACGAAGTTGTCGTTAAAGGTAAAGGAGCATTGACCGTTCAATGCTCCTCTTTGAATAAGCTACCTCGTCATTGCTTCTCCGGCACCTGCCGGAGAAGCAAGCTTTGATCTTTGGTCAAGTTTGGTTCAGATAAAGGCATTCGCTCAATAGATGTCTAGCCCAATTTTACTTCAACCGGAGTTGTGTTTATAAGATTGTCAAGCACCGGGCTACGCTCAGCAATTAGGAGTTGCCATTTGTTCAGCGTTTCGGTATCAGCATCTGTTTCGGGTTTTAATTCAATAGCGATGTTCTGATATCCGGCCCGGTTTTCAGTTGGCATCCCAAGCATCCGGGAGGGATCGAGTTTCCCTGTTACTTTAATTTTCAGGTCGGATAGCTTCATCCCGATTTCATTGGCCACATTGAATGCCAGAATATGAAGGCATCCGGTGAGTCCGCAAAGTACATATTCAACCGGGTTTGGTGCAGCGTTAGTTCCTCCAAGGGGAGCGGGTGTATCTATCAATACCTTGAAATTACGCACTGAAATTTCGGACTGTGTTGCTGTCTTTGTATTCGATTCAACGTTAAAATCAATTGTTTGAATATCCATTGTTTCCATGTGAAATGTTTTAAAATGATAATTTTGCAATGTTAATAAGATGGTTTCCGTTTTCACGAGGGAAGCCGATGTATTAAGAAACCGCAGGGGGTGTAATTTTACACCTTTCAAACAGGATGGAAGCTTCATGGAAAGATTGAATACCGCTAATAATGCTTGTATAAAAGCACTTCGAGAGGATGAACGGGACGAACTGTTTGCTTCGGCCAGAAGTCTGAGTTTTCGGGCCGGCGAGCTGATCGTGAAAAAGGGAACATCGGTTAACGATCTGTATTTGCTTCAACAAGGGGCTGTGGAGTTATTACTGGGTGAGCAGCCGGCGAAACAATCGCTAATGTTGTTATTTCCGGGTGAGATCATCGGCGTGAACTGTGCGTATTCGACCATGACTTATCGATTCTCGGCCAAGGCTTTAACTGACAGCCGTGTTCTGGTTATTGATTATCATCGGTTTTCGGAGTACCTGCAACACAATTCCGAATTTTCGATGGCTTTTATCCGTTACATCTCTCTTGTCAACGAACGTTTTCTCGATTGGCATATGAAGCTTACCGGGAAAAACTCGGCCGGAGCCCTTGCCTTCTTATTGTGTGAATTCGAGAAAAGCTACGGACAAAGTACATTCGAACTGCCGCTTAGCCGAAATGATATTGCACGCGTTATTGGCTTCTCCAAAGAAAGTGTCCTGAAGAATATGGCACACCTAAGAAATGAAGGAATTGTAGAGAGCACCGGTAAACAAGTTAAAATACTGGATTCAGCTCGTTTGCATGATATCTCGAATCACGGTTAATTAAGCTGCCTTCTTCTCGCTTCAGTTCGAAGTTTTTCTGATGGTATTGGGGATTACTTTCCTTGCATTTGCTCCGGCGAAAAGAAAGATTGCTCCGTTGTCGTAAACCTATTTTAGGACAATGTACAAAGCCTTCTAACAATCTCGATTTTGCTTAAGCCCCTCAGGGGTTTGGGGTTAGAATTTTGAAATTGCCATGTCTTTCAGAAATGCAGAATTATACTGTTAATCAACTGTATTACCCCTAAATTTCCTGAAGGGGACTTTACATTCGCTCAATCTTTTGACGACAGATTAGATTGATTTGATCTAATACTTTCTCGAGATTATTTTCAACTGCATCATTTGTAAATCGAATAATCTCAATGGCCCTATGTCCTTTGTCTGCTCATTGCATTGAAGTTACCTAATTATCTTTGTGTTGCTTATTACTTAAGCCCCTTCAGGGGTTTGGGGTAAGAATTCCAAGATTGCCGTGTCTTATGCAGGAAGAGGAAATTATGCTCTCATTCATTTGGTATTACCCCTAAATCTCCTGAAGGGGACTTTACATCCGCTCAATTTTTTGACGACAGATTAGATTGATTTGATCTAATACTTTCTCGAGATTATTTTCAACTGCATCATTTGT
>NZ_JBZQJF010000073.1:0-53308 GCF_059905295.1 Mangrovibacterium sp. | reverse complement strand
TTCACTCCTTTTCTTTGTTTGCGAGATAAACTTCCATGCAAAGGCATAGTAGCATATTCAATCACTTTTTCCCAAGTCTGTTTAATTTCCATAACTATTACTTTTAAGTTTCGATTAACAGCAGCAACAATAATGCAAAACACAAAATAGTACTGTTTTTCAACATATTAACCTATGATCAAATACAATTATGTAGGAGAAAAAAAAGTAGTCTTACATATTTGTGAGACAAGACATAAACAAGTCTCTCATAAATACAAAAAAGAAAAAGCAAAAATAAAATAGGTATTATCAAATATCTTCGAGATCAACACTCCATAAAATCATCTGACTTGAGAATCTATTTTGCTACTAATGGGAAAAGCTCTTCACCTTTCACCAAAATAGTTCTCTTATATAACCACCATAGCCCTGTTATAGCAATTAGCTGAATAATTACCGCGATTACAGACCCCTCGAGTCCAAATGCCCCACCATTCCATATTGTACTTATAGGTTCACTTGTAGTAATAATCGAATAGAAATCTTGTCCGCTTACCTCGAACCCAAGGTGTGTCTGTATAAAATTCCAGAAAAAATGGATGGAAATTGGTAACCAGAGAGAGCGCTTATACAAATATGCTAATCCGAACAAGATACCAGCCAGGAATAGATTTACTACAGCCAACAAACCGATATTGGGATTCAAAAGGTGCAGAACACAAAATAACAACGCGGACAAGAGCAAAGCAACAAGGTCGCCAAAAGAACGAGCCAAATTTGGAAGAATATAACCTCGAACAAACAACTCTTCACTAACCGAAACCATAATAAACAGCAGGATTGACTGAGCAAAAGGAAGCTTTTCAAAAGAGAATGACTCAAAAACCAACTGCCCCGATGCTAAGAGCAACAAGAAGCTAACACCGAAAGCAACCAGAACTCCCAATGCAGAACACAAGAACTCTTGTATTGAAAACGGTCCATTAAATCCAACCGTTCTAAATGGCTCGCGGTCAACAAAACGCACAAACAAAAAGACCACTAAAAAAACACCAACAAATCCGAAGGAAGTAACAACAAGCACTTGCCCACCTCCTACATCCGGATTTTTAACCAATGGAACATCTGCCACCAAACATCCAATAAACTCGAAAATCCCGGAGACAATCAGAAACGGGATTAATATTAACAAAGCTCTTAACCAACCTTTCATTGAGGAATATATAATAGCGGATTCATAAATCACATAAAAGATTAAAATACATATTATAAACCATGATCGCTATGGATATAATAACATAAACAATCAACAACCTATTCATTATTTTAAGTCTTCGAATTTGTTTTCTACAACTTTCATCCATTTCATTTCTTTTTTTCAAGTACAATCTATAGGAATTATGTGTTCTTAAATATTGTGCCAGGTTTAGATTAATTGTCACTTGACTTATCTTCATATCAATTAATTTCTAAACCTGACACTTTCGTTTTAGAGATGTGGAGGATTGTTATAAACCATTGAATCACCATAGGCTTTCCATAAACGTCCAATCAATAATCCAAAGTCATGCATAAATGGATCACCTCCTGAGATGTTTTTCATTTCTTCATCTGTTAATTCAGCAAATAAGTACAAAAAATAAGTTTGACTTCGTTCCATAATATGATTTTTTCTTACCGCCCCATACCTTCATTAAATCCGTCAACAAAGTCGTCCCAATTATTGTAAACATATATACACGCTCCTGCGATAGCGAGAACCGTCCCAATAGTAATATCATCAGCGACAAAAAAACCTCCATCTACTTCAGATAAAACTACATTATCCAATTCTTTCATAATTTAAAATTTTTAGAGTTTCCCCTACTCTCTTAAAAGGCTTTTCAGGATACCGCCTAGGTTTTGTGCACTTAACTTGTGATCTAAATTACGGCGGCCTACTCTCAAATTTTGAGAGTGAGAGATTTTTTTAATAAAAATTGCAAGCCAAGCTAAATTATTAGAGCCCACGTTTACTGCCCTGACTTCGACTCACTTTAGATCGCTTAAATAAACAACATTGAAAATTAACATCTTAGATGCACATGCAACTTTAACGTCGGAGGGTATATTCTGCCGAAGCCTCTAATTCTTTTGGACTTCCAGTAGCTTGCAGGGAAATGAGCTGGTCAACACGCTCAATTAAATGATCTGTTGTGATTCCATCCGCAGGTAGATTATATTTCTTTCATTAAAATGAATAGCTCATGCCGGTACTAAAACCAAAAGAATAAGGCTTATAGTCAATACTGCTGTTATCACTTAACGATTGCAGAAAATAACGTACTTGTGGTTCGAAGCGAAGTTGAAGCCTGGGCAAGAGTTTATAGCCAAGCCCAAGGCCGAAGCTTGACGACAGACTGAAATTATTCATATCGGCGGTCTTTCCAATATTATTCCCGGAACTATACACCGCGTTATGGACAAGGAAGCCAGAATTAACACCGGCAGTCAGTTGCACTCCTAGGACACCTTCCAAAACTTGATAGCGTAACAACAGGGGAATCTCGATATAGTCAAATACCTGATCAAAATCGGCTCGGGTCATCAAGGTTGAATTCAACCCCTCAGCCGTTGCAAAATCAGCACTCATCGCTGAATTTTGAGAAGAACTATTCAGCACCACTCTCCCGGCCGGTCCATTCACGACTAAGTCTCCTGTGGGTGTCCGCTCTGCAGCGACTAAATCACCTGCAGTAGCAACATCTGCATAAAGATCTCGGGATGACGAACCAGTGCCATTTTGCGCAATTCGACGATACTGAATTCCCGACTGAACACTCCATTTCCTCGGCGTTTTCATTTCAACAGTTATTCCTCCACCAAAACTCATATCCAGGTTAGTCCCCGTCGAACTCATCGCTGCTTTGTATTGGGAACTGTATTTTGCTGAATTTACATTTAAGGCGGGCGTTACATTAGCACCTACAATCCAGGAACGTTCACCCTTCGTCTCCTTGATCATCTTCGCCTTATTCATCGCCATAATGCGGTAATCGTCATCGCTTAGAGTGCTATTGCTGTCGTTCATTGCTTCCAATTTGCTACTCTGTGGCCAATCCGAATTTAAACTCACAATCATTCGTTGCAAAAGAGACATTTTATCTGACAACGCTTCGCGTTTGTGTTCCCTCTCAACATCTGCAACTTTTACCCGATCGTTCTGCTGCTTTACGGAGACAGCCTGTTCTCTAGATTCTGAGTTCCTGACATGGACTGACTCGCGGTCCTCCATAACATCGACTGAATCCTTATTCGGCATCATAAGATCAGTTATGACTGGCGTTGAACCTTTCTCCTCATTCGGCATCATATTTTCCTGATAAACGACCTGATTCTCAAATTTCAGTCCGACCAGTTTTTGCTGTAACTCCCAGCCCAACAAAAATGCAAATAACAAAGAAGCTGCAGTCCCTGAGATCCACCAAACGAGCATCCGTTTTCTACGCTTGGCCGCTACCTGTTTTTCAAGAATCTGATCCCATAGGTAGACAGGAGGTTTCATTTCGAAATCCACTAATTTCGAGCGAAATAATTCATCCAGTTGTCTATCTACCTTCATCATGCAGTATAATTATTTTCGGCATTCACCAACTCTTTCCGTATCCGATCCTTGAGAATCATCCGGGCTCTGGCCAGGTTCGACTTTGATGTACCTTCTGATATTTGTAATTCCTCTGCTATTTCCCGGTGATTCATCGATTCAAAAACATACAAATTGAAAACCATTCGGTAACGGGGTGGTAATTCTCGAATCAGTTTCATCAGGTGCTCGGCTGAGATATCATTCTCGAATGTTCCGTCGTACTCATCAACAGCGTCATAATTTGACATATCTTCAACCCGAAACAATTGATTCTGTTTTCGGAATTTTGCCAAAGCCACATTCACCATCACACGTCGCATCCATCCTTCGAAAGACCCTTGATGTTTGAAAGTTCCGATCTTTTCAAAAACTTTCAGAAAACCATCCTGCAAGTTGTCCTCAGCTTCAGTTTGATCTTTGGAATAGCGCATACAAATCCCAAACATACGGGGCGCAAAAAGCCCGTACAATTGAGCTTGTGCACTTGCCTTTCCGGCTGCACAATTCTGGATCAACTTTGTTAGTTCTTCGGGGTCGGACAATTTTGAAGGATTTTCATTCAACAAACATTCAGCACATTAACGGCTCTTTAGTTTTTCCAATAAAATGATGCTGATCTTTCACGATGGTTGCGTTTAAAAATCAAAAAGTATTCCAAATTTAAGGAACAAAAAAAGCAACCTCAACGAGGCTGCTTCTTTTTGTATCGTTTGTGTATGCTTTTACTTCAGCAAATGGTAGGCTACACCGATCGAGAAAGCCAGGTTTGTTTTGTCATATGATTCCTTATAGGGCAACGATTGATAAGTTCCCTCTTTATAATCACTCTCATAAGCGGTATAAAGCATCCCTAAATCCAGATCAACTTGCTCATTGACCTTAAACATCAAACCAAGTCCAACCGAGTTGCCGATCAGACTGAAATTCATATCGGTCTGATAGGCTCTGCCTACTCCGGTTTGAGTACGCATATAGCCGGCACTAATAGCCGTAATATCCGAAATTTGATACTCCATACCGACTGCCACCTCATAAAGGTTTTTGTCGACATTGGCTTCCTTACCATCCCAATTCGCATTCTTATCAAAGTAATTTGTGTATGACCCGGATACTTTTACATTATCAAACAACTGATAATCAACTCCGGCGGCTAAAATAGCCGGAATATCATCTCGATATTTCTGACCATCAGGAAAATAGTTAATATCATCAACTTTCGTTTTGTTCTCCAGCTCCAGTTTCGTTCTAAATTCGTAACGCATACCAATATTCAGCCCTTGAGCAGGTTTTATATCGGCACCTATAACAGGTGTGATACCAAAACCTTTTTGTTTGGCATCAACATATTTATCCCCCATTTGGGTTGAATAAGCATTCGCTTGTGAGGCAATACCACTCATTGTAGCAGCCCCCTCGCCAAAAGTTGTTCCTACAGGTAACCCGGCACTTGTTGCAACCGATTCAGGCATCACCATATCCGCCGGATACTGAGAAAACTGCTGTGCTGCTGCCGAAGCATTTGCTGCAACTCCCAATAAATAATTCTCGCCGGAAACGACATTACTTCCGCTAAGAGCATAAATATCGGTAATGTGTCCTTTATACTTATTCGTTGCATCGATCATACGAACACCAACAGATGCACTAAAAACATCGCAAAATTTATAGGAGGCATTAAACTGGTATCCCATAAAAGCGGAATACCCCTTAAAATACAGGTCGGTCGTATAACCATCAGCACCAAAGCTCCTCAATACGGTTGCAATCGGCATTTCAAACGATGGAAGCCCGTTTTTGTATTCAACGGTACCACCTCCCGCGTTAACTCCAAAGCCTAACGATAAGGCCAATTTGTCTTTCTTATAAACAGCGTAAGCATTCGGGAAAAATGGAATTGTAACTCCGCCATCGTAACTTTCCTGATTCAGCAAAACATAGGTATTTTCAATGGTCCTGTTCTGGAAAATACTTTGGTTACTTAACGAAAAATGAAAACCATTTTCCAATTGAGTCAAACCTGCAGGGTTAAAATAAACTCCATCAATCTGGATAGATGCATTTCTCGATAACATCCGGATGTATTGCGCACTTTGATTACCATTCGTTAGAATCCCACCAGCATAAACCGATGTTCCCAACCAAGCAAGCGCAAGGCTAAACAGTATTCTTCTCTTCATAAATAATATTTGTTAGTAATGCGGCGGCAAAAGTATAATTATTTACCTAAGTGCAAAACAATCATGTTGTATATCAGGTGTTTATGAAATTTCTAACAAATAAGTCATTTGTTCCAAATTAAGAAAAGTGCAAAAAAAAGCCCGACTAAAAGCCGGGCTTGCATGTTATCGCATATTTGATTTTACAAGTGAATCACCTCGTCGTAAGCAGCAGCTGCGGCTTCCATAATCGCTTCACTCATGGTTGGGTGCGGGTGAATAGATTTAATCAATTCGTGACCAGTAATCTCCAGGCGTTTGGCAACAACCAACTCGGCAATCATCTCAGTTACATTACCGCCAATCATGTGTGCACCCAAAAGCTCACCATATTTGGCATCGAATACCAATTTCACAAAACCATCTTTCTGTCCCGCAGAACTGGCTTTACCACTTGCAGAGAATGGGAACTTACCAATTTTAACATCGTAACCAGCTTCTTTAGCTTTCTTTTCGGTCATACCAACCGACGAAACTTCAGGCATGGTGTAAGTACATCCCGGAATATTACCATAATCAACCGGATGTGGATTCAAACCGGCAATCTTTTCAACACAGGTAATACCTTCTGCCGAAGCAACGTGTGCCAAAGCCGGTCCATGAACAATGTCACCAATTGCATAAACACCTTCAATATTAGTTTGGTAGTAATCATTAACAATGATCTTACCTTTCTCGGTTTTAACACCTAATTCTTCCAGTCCAATATTTTCGATATTCGTAGCAACACCAACAGCCGACAATACCACTTCAGCTTCAACTTCTTCAATTCCTTTTTTGGTTTGAATCTTAACCTTACAAAGGTCGCCGGATGTATCTACTGATTCAACCGAAGCATTCACCATCACATTCATCTTCATTTTCTTAAATGAACGTTCCAAGGTTTTAGATACTTCTTCATCTTCGTTCGGCACCACATTAGGCAGAAACTCAACCAAAGTTACTTCTGTACCAATTGATTGGTAGAAATAAGCAAACTCACTGCCAATAGCACCCGAACCAACAACAACCATTGATTTAGGCTGCTTGGGTAAAGTCATTGCCTGACGGTAGCCGATGATTTTTTTTCCATCCTGTGACAGGTTTGGCAATTCGCGGGAGCGAGCACCCGTAGCTAAGATAATGTGCTTAGCCGAAACGGTTGATTTCTTGCCATCCGCATCAGTAACTTCGACGGTGCCTTTACCTGTCAATTTACCAAAACCATTGATGACTTCGATTTTATTTTTTTTGAATAGGAACTGAATACCTTTGCTCATCCCCTCGGCCACTCCGCGGCTACGTTTCACCATAGCTTCAAAGTCAGCTTTAACTTCTCCGGAGATCTCTACGCCGTAATCAGCAGCGTGTACTGCATACTCATAAGCCTGAGCACTTTTCAATAATGATTTTGTAGGGATACATCCCCAGTTCAAACAAATCCCGCCGAGGTTTTCTTTTTCAACCACAGCAACTTTAAATCCCAACTGGGCAGCCCGAATCGCGGCAACATATCCGCCAGGACCACTCCCTATAACTAATACATCGTAGCTCATAATAGTTGTTTCGTTATTTTTTCGACTGTAATGGAAACATCTAAGTTCTGAAAATGTTTTGAAAATTTCGATTCGTCCAAAGATAATTTCCCAATGCCTTTTCAATAAAAAAGCCGGTCAAAAAACCGGCTTCATCTATTTAGTCAAGCAACTCTGCTAATTTCTCATCCAGTGCATCGCCCCTCAGGTCTTTCGCAATAATCTTACCATCGGGATCCAGTAAAATTGAATGTGGAATTGAATTTACACCATAAAGTCGTGCCACTGCATTCTGCCAGTATTTCAGATCCGAAACCTGGTGCCAGTTCAGCTGATCATCCTTAATTGCCTTTAACCAGGCATCTTTATCACGATCCAACGAAACGCCCAAAATATCGAATCCTTTATCTTTATATTTATTGTATGCTGCAACTACGTTCGGATTTTCCTGGCGACAAGGTCCGCACCATGAAGCCCAGAAATCGACCAACACATATTTTCCACGCAATGACGATAAGGTAAACGGATTGCCTTCGGTATCGTTCATGGTGAAATCGGGAGCTTCTGCACCAACTGCTGTTTTTGCTTCAGTTTCCAACAATTTATTGAGCTGTACCACATACTCGTTATCTGCAAGTTCAGGAGCAAAGCCATCAACCAGTTCCTTCATATCTCCATATTCCAAATGGCTGGCCAGTTGAGTCAACGCAATGAACGGTGCAACAATAGAACTACTATTTTCGCGCACGAAATTTTTAGCATACACCTCCATATTATCCGAGGCAGCTTCAATGTCAATCCGAATACGATCCATCTCTTCCTGATTACCCGTAGCAGCTGCTTGTTGGTATTGTGATTGATATTGCCCCATTTTTTTATTCAACTTAGTTACTTCATCCACATAGGTATTGAAAATATCAGTTGTAGGCGAACCGGTAACTTTAGTCGCACGAAGGCTGTCCTTATAACTTTCAACATCAATGTCGGCATTGTCAAGGAAAAGTTGAGCGAAATAAGTACGATCGCCCAAACGCAGATAAGTCAATTCCGGCTTAGCTGCTGTACCTTCAAATTTAAATTTCCCGTTTTCAATTTTAGATGTATCGATAACCACAGGTTTTCCGGCTTCTGCCTTCACCAGGTAAACCATACCTGAATCGACCCCGGCAATCGTTCCGTTCACTGTAAATTTTGCTGAATTGCTCTGACAAGCAGCCATCACCAAAAGGAACAGGAAGATTGGAAATAATTTTTTCATTCTTTTACTTTTTGAGATTGATAATATGTTTCTAATAAATCTTTTGCAGCAACGAAAGAACTTAGTTCTTCATTCAATACTTGCTTTTCAAACGTACCAAGTAGCTTTTTAATTTCCTGATTTTGATAAAAATTTGATTTCAGGTGATCGTTGATGGTCTCGTACATCCAAAACTTGGCCTGTTCGTTTCGCTTATACTGAAAATAATTGTTCTGATTCACATGGCTAATATAGTCATTGATTGTTTGCCATATCTTGTCGAGCCCGATCTTTTTAAATGCAGAACATGTTAACACTTTCGGTTTCCATCCCGACTCAGTGGGGGGAAAAAGGTGCAAAGCATTCATGTATTGTACCCGAGCCATTTCAGCACGATCAATATTATCACCATCAGCTTTATTAATCGTTATCGCATCGGCCATTTCCATAATGCCTCGTTTTATTCCCTGCAACTCGTCTCCAGCTCCGGAAAGCATGAGCAGTAAAAAGAAGTCGACCATAGAATGTACAACAGTTTCGCTTTGCCCAACACCAACTGTTTCAATGAAAATGACGTCGAAGCCTGCTGCTTCGCACAGGATAATCGTTTCGCGGGTCTTTCGAGCCACACCTCCCAGCGAACCGGCCGAAGGGGAAGGCCGAATGTATGCATTCGGGTCAATAGATAATTCTTCCATCCGGGTTTTATCGCCCAAGATACTTCCTTTGGAACGCTCGCTACTCGGATCGATAGCCAAAACGGCCAGTTTATGCCCCAGTGAAGTGATATATTTCCCGGTCGATTCAATAAAAGTACTTTTCCCAACACCGGGAACGCCGGTAATACCAATACGAATTGATTTACCGCTATAAGGCAAACATTTGAAAATGATTTCCTGCGCGATTTTCTGATGCTCTGGCTTATTACTTTCAACCAGTGTTACTGCTTTACTCAGAATAGTTCGGTTTCCCCCGCAAATACCGGTTACATATTCGTCGACCGATAGTTGTTTCTTCTTTTTATTTTTAAGGAAACGTTGAATTGAATTTTCATTAAAAGAATCAGGTTGTTCCACCCCTTCATTAACGTTCAATCCCTGGTAGTGTTCATCATTCTCAATATGATGATGTTCTTTATCTCCAATCATTAACTCGAAATTTTCACGAAGATAAAACTTCAGTGTCGATTAAAAAAAAAGCCACTCCCAATAATTTTGAGAGCGGCTAACAAAATTTATAAATATCTTTTTTTATCCGGCCGATTTCACGTTTGTTGAAATACGCAAAATTGTTGTCGGATTTTTCGGATCGTTTGTAATAACTGTAATCGCTTTATTCTGGCGGCCACGTTTCCCTCTTGAATTGAAAACAACTTTTAAAGGAACAGATTCGTTAGCAGCAACCACTTTTTTCTCTGGTGTTACCGCAGTACATCCGCACGATGTCTTAACATTACGAATAATAAGGTCGCGTTTTCCTTCATTTTTAAGTGTAAAAACACACTCGACTTTATCGCCTTCATTAATATCGCCAAATTCGTGTGTTTCTTCGTTAAATGAAACGACCGGAGCATTCGCCAATTCTTCAGGTGTTAATGATGAAAAATCTTCCTCAATTGTAGCTGATACGCCAATTGAATTCCGATAATCAGCTTTTCCGTCCACATTCAAATAAATCCGATTCATTACAAATCCGTACGAATTAATTTTTGAAGCGTCATAGGTAACAATAATGTTTCCTTTTTCCTTTGGTTTCAATGTAGCAGGAACAACTTTCACGGTCAGGTTTTCCGGTGGAGTTTTAAAATCGAGAGTAACCGGTTTATCTGAATCATTGACAATCTCCAGACTATCGGTTTTCACCTCATTTTCTTTAATTTTTACAAAAGCAATGTGGTTCGACTTTGCACGTACAGGTCCAATTTCACGAGGATATAACTCTGCAATAGTTTTCTCGCGTTGCAAAACTGTTCCTTTAATCCGCAAAACGGTACGCGGTACATCACCGTTACTGGTCACTGTAATCGATTTGTTAAACGGGCCCGGGCGGTTAGCCGGGTTGTAACTGACTTTAATGAACCCCTTTTCGCCCGGAGCAATCGGTTTTTTGGTCCACTCAGGTGTGGTACATCCACACGAAGCTTGTACATTATTCAAGATCAAAGGAGTAGCCCCTTGATTTACAAACGCAAAATTGTACGACTGAGGACCTCCAGCTTCCTTAAAGGTTCCGAAATCATGTTCAGTTGTTTCAAAAACAATTTTGGCTTGAGATGACTGTGCTCTAACCCCAACTCCGAATAGCGACAAGGTTAATAACAGAAGTAAGAATCTCGCTTTCATAGGCATTTCTTTTCGTGAATACGGTAGGTTTTATTTAAATTATCAAATAATTCGTAAATGGTACTTACACAAAGCTAAGAAAGCTGGAAATGTTTCGTTGTTAATTGCGCCAAACATTTGTTAACGACTTGTTAACAGAAACGGAATTTACTGAAAATTAATCTAGTTTCGCATAGGAATTGAAAGGAAATTGAAGCGTAAATGGGAAGAAATACTATACGGGTAATTATTGTACTAGCTACTTTGTCGGTGCTGGGAATTCTGGTCATCCAGTTCTTTTTTCTGAAAAACACGGTAGATTTCAGCGAACGGCGATTTCACGAATCCACGACTCAAGCACTGAAGAATGTGGCCCAGAGTCTGGTTGAGTATAATACAAAAACGCAAGGTTATAAAAGCAATTACGACCCCTACAACTCTGTAGATCAGATTTCAAATAACTACTATGTGGTAAATGTCAACGATGTCATCAATCCAACACTACTCGAACATTTACTACTCACAGAATTTAAGCGCTTTAACATAGAGCTTGATTTTGAATATGCGATTTACGATTGCGACACCCGGCAAATGGTTCATGCAATCTCGTACTCAACAGCTAACGACAGTATTATCCGCTCCTCCTACATGACGGACGACCCGGATCCCGAAGTCCTTACTGATGAGGAAATTTTTGAAAATCATTATGCCTTAAAATCCACTAAAGTTAAGCAACCGTCACTCCCAACCTGCGACAAATATACTTATTACTTCGGTGTGTATTTCCCCAACCGAAGTCAGTACTACAGCAGTCATGTTCAAGCCTGGTACATGGTCAACGGATTTCTTTTTATCATACTAATGTTCTTTGGATACACCTTATATGTCATCTTCAGGCAACGGCAACTTAGCGAGATTCAGAAAAACTTCATCAACAACCTGACTCACGAGTTTAAAACCCCAATTGCAGCCATCCGCCTTTCGGCAAAGGTTTTGGAAGACCCCAAGATTGCACAACATCCGAAACGGCTGAATGATTACGCACGAATTGTCAGCGAACAAACGCAACGATTGACTTCTCAAGTCGAGAAAGTGCTGCAAATGGCTAGTATTGAAAAAAAGATCATCGAACTTGACAAGCAGGAAATCACGTTGAACGAGTTTATCGAAAAAACAATTAGTGAGTTTCAAGCCAGCCAGGAAGTGAATACCGACTTCATCCGGCTCACTACATTAAATCGAGAGATAACGATTCAAGCCGATCCTCTGCACTTCTCCAATATCATTTTCAACATACTGGACAATGCTGTTAAATACTGTACGGATGACCCTCAAATAGCAGTTAAGCTAACAAAAGAAAAACGACACATCCGGTTAAGTTTTGCCGACAATGGCATTGGTATTCCTGAAGAATACAAGAAAAAAATATTCTCTCGTTTTTTCCGCATACCAACCGGAGATGTGCATGACGTTAAAGGATTTGGTCTTGGACTGGATTATGTTCGAAAAATGATCCATTTTCACCGCTGGGCAATAAACGTGAAGGATAATTCACCAAAAGGTACTATTTTTACCATAACCATACCGAATTAATTATGAATTTTACGGGTAAAAAGATTTTATTAGCAGAGGACGATAAAACCCTGAATTTTATTATTCGTGACAACCTGGAAGAAGCAGGCTTCATTGTTTCGACGGCAGAAGATGGGGATAAAGCTCTACAAATCTTCAAAGATGAAGAGTTTGATCTGTGTTTGTTGGATGTTATGATGCCTAAGCTTGACGGGTTCTCTTTGGCGAAGAAAATCAGAGAAGTAGATGAAATCATTCCAATTCTTTTTCTGACAGCCAAGTCTCTAAATGAAGATAAAATCAATGGATTCTCTATCGGAGGTGACGATTACATTACCAAGCCATTCTCCATGGAGGAGTTATTAATGCGGATCCGGGTTTTCCTAAAGAGATCGCTAGCTCCTTCGGAAGAGCAAAGTGAGTTTATAAGCTGCAAAGTTGGGCATTTCGATTTTTTATTCGAAAACCTGACACTTCAAGATGCGAAGCAAAAAAGAACACTGACCTACAAAGAGGCTGAACTGTTGCGTTTCTTCTGTGAAAATCCGAACAAAGTATTAAGCCGTTCCGATATTCTCAAAAACGTATGGGGCTCTGATGACTATTACCTCGGCAGAAGTCTGGATGTTTTTATTTCTCGGCTTAGGAAATACCTTTCAAGCGACGAAAATATCAAGATCATCAACCTGCACGGGATCGGCTTCAGGTTTAATGCTCCTATTGAGCGTAAATAGACAAGTAAGTAAATTATGGCAGTTCATCAAATCATCCTCTTGGTTGTTCTGGGCCTTTCTGCCGGATTACTCGGCGGGACTCTCGGTGTTGGCGGCGGGGTTATTGTTATTCCGGCGTTGATCTTTCTTTTTGGCTTTAGCCAACACGATGCACAAGGTACAACCTTAGCGTTTATGCTACCTCCGGTTACTATTTTGGCCACCTGGAACTATTGGAAAAACGGGAATGTAAACTGGCGTTTCGCATTAATTCTATCCGTCACATTTTTAATCGGAG
This sequence comes from Mangrovibacterium sp., assembly GCF_059905295.1. Lineage (NCBI taxonomy): Bacteria > Pseudomonadati > Bacteroidota > Bacteroidia > Marinilabiliales > Prolixibacteraceae > Mangrovibacterium > Mangrovibacterium sp. The sequence goes on along the minus strand of NZ_JBZQJF010000073.1, from coordinate 39,830 downwards.
CATTTATCGGATCGAAGATTGCTGTAGAGCTTCCGGATAAGGTCTTGAAAAAGATGTTTGGGCTTTTGCTGCTGTTCTTTGCGTTAAAGATGATCTTCTCAAAATAAAAAAACCCCGCAAAAGCGGGGCTTCTCATTTTTTGAATAATTATAGTTACAAATATTCATCGCCAAACGAAACACCCATTTTACGGGCTTTAGCAATAAGTGCATGATCAGGATCTACCAATCGTAACTTATCACTGATTTCCTCCAAAGGCACCGTTGTCAATTCATTATTGATTACAGCCACCATTGTTCCAAAATCACCATTTGCAATACACTCAGCCGCAAAAGCCCCATAACGGGTTGCCAGGATGCGATCCATTGGTGTAGGACTACCACCCCGCTGGATATAACCTAAGACAGTTTCACGGGTTTCAATCCCGGTGTATGTTTGAATAGCCTCGGCCAAATGTCTTGCTGCAGAAGTCTCTTTTGGGTGATCGATCCCCTCAGCAACCACAACAATAGAATATGGTTTTTTACTTTCGTATCGTTCTTCAATCTTTTTACAAACTGAGCGTATATTGTATTCCAATTCCGGCAACAAAATAATATCGCCTCCACCAGCCATACCGGCATATAATGCGATCCATCCTGCATGATGCCCCATAACTTCGATGATCATCACCCGCTGGTGCGAGTTTGCAGTTGTATGAAGACGGTCGATCGCTTCAGTGGCAATATTGAGGGCTGAATCAAACCCAAAAGTGATATCAGTTCCCCAAACATCATTATCAATCGTTTTTGGGATCCCAATAACATTCAGTCCTTCTTTCGCCAACCGGTTAGCAGTTTTCATGGTACCATTACCTCCGATACACACAATAGCATCTAAACCCAGCTCATGATAATTTTGCTTGATCAATTCAGGTTTATCACTATCTCCTTCTTTGACAAATTTATAGGGCTTTTCACGAGAGGTTCCTAATACCGTACCTCCCAAAGTCAGGATTCCGGACAAATTAGCCTCCTTTAACTCAACATAGTCTTTCTCAATCAGCCCCGAATAACCGGCATTAAATCCGATAACTTCCATGCCGTAATTAACGATCGCTGTTTTCCCTACTCCTCTAATGGCCGCATTTAATCCGGGGCAATCGCCACCGGCCGTTAAAATCCCAATGCGTTTAGCTTTTTTAGAGCTCATATTTACAATTTAGGTTTAACTTGATGTGATAATTTTCTCCGAATTTAATAAATCTAATCGCCAATCCGGCGCAAAAGCACCAACAATTTCTGATTTTAAAAATTTAGAAACTGTAAAGAAATGCTTATAAAAGCGCCTTCCAATCTATCAACAGCTTGCCACTCAATTTGGTTTTATTTAATTTGAAAATAAAAACCGAAGTATATCTCCTATCGACAAGCTACACCCCAAACCTAAAGAACAATGACCAACGCTAATACAACCCGAATACCGGTTCACGAGATGAAACAACGATTTCGTGAAGTCTTGAGCCACGAAAACTTCTCTCCGGACGCTGCCTTGAAATGCGCAGAAATTTTCACACAAAACAGCCTTGAAGGAATCAATTCCCACGGAGTCAATCGATTTGCCCGCTTTGTCAATTCAGTAAGGAAAAGCTTTATCAATCCAAATGCGACTCCCAGTTTAATACACACTGCAGGAGCACTGGAACAATGGAACGGCAACCTGGGACCAGGACCGTTGAATGCACTCCATGCATCGGATCGTGCGATGAAACTAGCGGAAAATTCGGGCATTGGTCTTGTTAGCCTGGCACAAACCAATCATTGGATGCGTGGTGGAACATACGGACTTCATTGCGCCCAAAAAGGGTTTGCCTTTATGGGATGGACCAACACGATTGCCAACCTTCCACCTTGGGGATCGGCCGAAAATAAATTGGGCAACAACCCCATTGTATTCGCGATGCCTTACAACGACGAAGTTATTCTATTGGATATGGCTATGTCCCAATATTCATTTGGAAAATTAAAAAACGAGCAAGCTCTAGGCAACGATCTGCCACAAGCCGGCGGTTACACTGAAGCCGGAAACCTGACCCATGATCCGTCGCAAATATTGAATGGAGGACGAGCCCTTCCCATTGGTTTCTGGAAAGGAGCCGCCCTATCCCTTTTACTCGATTTGTTTGCAACAATATTGTCCGGAGGACTCTCCACATCAGGCGTTAGCCAACAACAAGGAGAAGAATACGGCATTTCCCAAATCTTTATTGCCATCGACTTAAAGCAACTTAGCAACCATCCGGCAATAAACAGCGCCATCGACGAAATTATCAAGGATTACCTCTCAGCAATCCCATTATCTGCCGATCAGTGTATTCACTTTCCTGGTCAGAACCGCAAAAAAATTGCAGCCGACAATCAGCAAAACGGAATTCCTGTTCATGTCGATGTCTGGAAAAGTATTCTTTCCTTATAGATTACTGAACATGTTGCTGAATAATACCCCCGGTTAACCGCAACAAACTGGTATGCACATCAATAAACTGATAAACAGCCTGCAGCTCATTAAGAGCAGCATTTAGATAGAGGTTATGTACATCGCGGTAGTTAAACGAGTTAATGCTTCCGTTTTCAAACTTTTCCCGGCTAATTTGAAGATTAAGCTTTGCTGCATCCAAATTTTCCTTAGCAACTCCTAACAACTCTTCGCGGACCTGGTAAAATTCGAATGTATTTCGAAGCTGATTATCCAGTTCATGAATCATTTGTTGCAGATCGACCTTGCCGGATTCCTGCTCAATTTGTGCAATCTTCAAAGCTCGCTTTTTCTGTCCGCCCCCGTACAAGTTAAAGCTCAGGGTAAAATTGCCGTAGAAATTATTCATATTACTCCAAGTGACGCCTTGTGTATCGTAATCAAATCCGGTGCGGGCTGCAGTAGCTCCCCCGGCAAAACTTAAAGTTGGGTAGAAATCGCTTTTCGCCAATGCAACGGCATTACTCAACAAATTTTGGTTGACATACTGATTCTTCAGATTCTTGTTATTATTCAACATTTCCTTCCTCAAATCCGCCAACTGATAATCAACCGGCCTAGCCTCAAAGGAATCTGTTAGTTCATATTCTGTCACCGAATCATTAGCCATCAAAAATAACAGGTCGCGCATGGCATTTTTGTAATTTACTTTTTGTAGTAAATAGGATGCCCGATCTTCCAAATAAGCATTTTGTGCCTGCAAAACACCATAGGTTACAGCAGAACCAATTTCGCGCTGCAACTTCACCTTTTCATACAGGTCGGATGTCAATTGCATCAGCTCATCATAAACGTTAAGCTTTTCTTTTTCAAGCAAAACGCTAAAATAAGCTAAGATGACCGACTGGATCGTACTTTCAATCATCACCCCGGTATTTTGAGCCGACAGCATCTCCAATTCATTTAAACGACGCTTGTTTAAAGTAACTGCAAACCCATTAAACAAAGTCCAGCTCACACTTGCTGTTCCTGAATATTGATTCTTCAGATAATTCTCAGTTTCATTGATATTGTAGTTCGTTTGCGCGTCGCCGGACAAGTTCAGATAGGGATATCGCCCTGCTGCCCCCCAGGTATTTTGAGTTTCAGCAATCAATTGATCATTTCGCTGAATTTCCAAATCGTAATTGTTCTCGAGCGCAATCCGAATTGCATCTGTAAGACTAAGTTTGGGTTGCCCGCTGGAGTTCATTCCCAGCCCAAGCAACAAGATAAAAAGTGTAATATATTTCATAGTGTTATTTCAGAATAGTTATGATTTAGACTCATCATCTTCTTTCTCCTTATTTCGCCGTTGGTAATTGATGTATGCAATCTCTACCTCCTCGCGTGTAAACTCTCTTCCATGATACAGCTTCCGAACTAACCTGCGAATATCATTCAATACAATAATTAAGGCCGGGAAGAAAAGTAAAATAAACAAGGTGCCAAAGGCAACTCCATAAACCAAAGAAATGGCCATAGGAATCAGGAATTGGGCTTGAAAACTGGTTTCCAGCACCAAGGGGAAAAGACCTGCTGAAGTTGTTAAAGTTGTCAAAATAATAGGCCGCAAACGAGACTTGCCAGCCTCCAGAATGGCCTCTTTCACTTTAAAGCCTTCTTCTATCAAAGAGTTAAATTTAGAGAGCATGACCACGGAGTCGTTTATCACAACTCCCGACAAGGCAACAATACCCCATAAGCTTAAGATAGAAATGGGTTTCCCATGAATACCATGCCCCCAAATAGCTCCCAGAATCGCAATCGGGATCATCACCAAAATAATCAGCGGCTGCTCAAACGACCGGAAATTAATCATTAGGATAAACACAATTGCCAAGAAAGCCATTGGAAACAAGACCATAATATCATTCATATTGCGCTGGCTCTCTTTCTGCTGTCCCTGGTATTCAACATGAATGCCCGGAAACGCGACATTCAAATCAGGAATTATCTCCGATTTAACCTGATCCAGGATATCGGTCACCGATGCATCAGGATCTGTTAAGTCTGCGTTTACCCGAATTTCACGACGCCCGTTAAAGCGCTGAATATTAACCGGGCCACGTTCCATTTCATAATCGACCAATTCAATTAAAGGATATTCACCAGAAGAAGCTTTCAGTTTCATATGCTCCAACTGACCAATCCGCTCCCGATCTTCAGCAGGGTAACGCACCCAAACACGCAATTCATCACGACCAACCTGTAAACGCTGCGCTTGTCCACCATAAAAGCCCTGACGAACCTGCTCAGCAACAGTCGCTTCATTGAAGCCCAACATATACGCTTTCGGCTTCAGTTTAAGCCGAATCTCCTGCTTACCCAACGCATTCGTATTCACCACATCTTTTAGCTGCGGCATTTGCACCAATCGATTAATCAAATAAGCTTGTGCCTGGTCTAACTCCTCGGGCACACGCGACTGCAAACCAATCGACACCGGGTCACCAAAGCGCCCACGAGCACCAATCGTATATTTTACAGCTTCGGGCACAGGACCAATCTTCTTTCGAACCCGATCGATAATTTCGTAGGAACTTATTTCTGTTTCCTCTGAATTGCGCGGAGAAACGAAAACATTCCCGGTATGAGTTCCCGACTCATCACCATCAAAGCCACGTCCCAGGTTAACCGTACAGTATTCAATAATATCAACAGTATCATTGTAATCCTTCTTCAGATCCTCGTTCACTTCCCAAACGGCATTCTCAAAGCGCTGCAGGTAAGCCATAGTCTGCTTTTCGCCTGAGCCCGGTGTAAAAGCAATATTGATATTGAAAGAATCGAATTCCATCCTCGGAAAGAAAGTCGTCTTAATCACCTGCCCTCCGATCATGCCGATGGTAATTATAATCATGGCAAGAGGTATAAAAATCGCAATATACCGCCATTCGATGATCAGTTTCAAAACGCGGTCGTAAGCATAATTTCTTAACCAGGTAAAAAAACGCTCTGTATATTTTTTAATGCCTTTCGGTTCCTTGTTTAGCTTAGCCGGGTTTAAAACATGTTCGTTCCCGATATGAGCCGGCAACACAAAAAATGATTCAAACAAGGAAAAAATCAAACTGACAACAACAATGAACGCCATTTCATACATCATTTCCATATTCCCGGAAATGAAGAACAAAGGTGCAAACGCAACGACCGTGGTCAACACTGAAGTTATTACCGCAGGCACAACTTCAATGGTTCCGTCAACCGCCGCATGTATCGGATGCTTCCCCCTTTCGAAATGCTGAAAGATATTTTCACCGATTACGATCCCGTCGTCAACCAAAATACCAATCACTAAAATCATCCCGAAAAGCGAAATCATATTAATCGTAATCCCCGCTAAATTGGCGATAATAAACATCGCCAGGAAGGAAGACGGAATCCCCCAGGCAACCCAAAAGGCCAAGCGAAAACTAAGCATCAGGGCCAGTAAAATTACAACCAGAATTAAGCCCTGCCCTCCGTTCACCAACAGTAAATCTAAGCGGCTCTTCAACAACTCGATATACGACCGGGTGATAACAAGTTTAACACCATCCGTATTGGAATTAAATTTCTTGACGTAATCCTGAATGTAGCTGTCAATATCGCCCAAATCCTCTGAAATAAGCTTGGAAACCGAAATACTGATAACAGGATTCCCTCGTTCAATAGCTTTATTCGGAGAAATATCATTGAACTTTTTCTTTACCGTAGCCACATCGCGAATTCGAATAACACTGCCATCGGGATTGGCCTTAAGAATAATTTCACCAATTTTATTGGGATCGGCACTGCGAGATCGTAATCGAATGAGCATCTCTTCATTGTCCGACCGGAGTTGGCCACCGGACACATCGCGGTTATTCTGCGTAATAGCATTCTGCAGCTGGGTGAAAGTCAGCCCGTATCGCATCAAGGTTTCTTCGTGCACTTCTACCGAAATTTCCAAATCCGGAAATCCGGAAACAGAAACCTGGCTAATATAACCAGAGCTTAGGAAATCTTCCTCAATCTGCTGCGCATAATCTTTCAACGTCAGTAAATCAACATCACCTGTTACCATTAAGCGCGCAGCCGGCGAAGTTGTTCGTTGTTTATACACAATAGGGCGCTCTGCTGCAGTCGGAAATGAAGAAATTCCATCGACCGCATTTTTCACCTCAATCAGCGTCTCATCAATGTCGATATCTCCTGTGATTTCAATCTGAACACGAGCCGAGTTTTCAGCACTGGTGGAAGTAATTTCGTAAATACCGGGAATACCTCGAACGGCTTCTTCGATCCGGCTGGTAACACCCTCTTCCATCTCAACAGGCGAAGCACCGGGATAGGCAACCTGCACATAAATCATTTTAGAGGGACGTTCCGGGAAAAACGACAATTTCATTGATAAGATGCTGATTCCACCAACGAGAATTAAAAACAAAACGATCAGGTTCGCATAGAATGGAAAGCGAACAAAAGTCTCAACTATTTTTCTCATACGATTCTGATTTATGATTTTTTCGTCTGACTCCCCAAAATTTCAACCGGCAGGTTTTCTTTGACATTAATCAATGGTTCAACAACAACCATCGTTCCTTCCGGCAGTCCTGTAAAAACCAAACTAACTTCATTTACTTTCAGAATCTTAATTTCAGCTTTCTTTAGTTCACCGTTAACCACAGTGAAAACAACATTCGAATTAAAGACAGCATTTCGGGGAATTTCCATTGCCCCGGAAATCTTCTGCCCCGGAAATTCAACAACCTTGTATTCACCCGCAAGCAAATCATCTTTTTCAAAATCGCGTACCCTCACAAAAATACTTCGTGCCTGGGTCGTTTCATCTACAAAATCGGCTTTCCGAACCACAACACCTTTTAAGACATCGGTACCTGAAGCTACCTGCACTTCATCGCCCAGCTTAATCCATTTACTATTACGATTCTCTACCGGCACTTCAACTTCCAAAATATCGGTACCGATCATACGGGCAATCTGACTCCCCGCATTCACATAGGCCCCAACTTCAATATTCACCGAAGCTAAAGTTCCATCGAAAGGAGCAATTAGCGATCGACGCTTCAGGTATTTTTCATCTTGCAACAAGCCATAATAATCACTTAAAATTGAGCGACTGGCAAGAAACACTTTCAATTTATCGTTTTGTGAATCCGGCAACTCCGGAAGTGGTTCATCTAAGGCTATCGAGGTAAAATAGTTATAATAAGTATCATATTCATCCGGATAATCAACCTTTAAATCAGGAAGAATTTCGGACAGAGAAGTCAAAAAACTACTTTTCCGGGCTTTCAGAGCCAGCTCAGCTTCATCTTTATAAATGGTCGCTAACAACTGTCCCTTTTTAAATGAAGTTCCTTTTTTCAAAGCCAACTCGCCCGGCTCTATTTTACCGGCAGCTTCGGCAACAAGCAAAACATCGTGGCTGGCAACAACACGGCCTTCTCTTTTTAATGGAGAAATAACATCCGTGTAAACAACGGGCAATGCTTTAACATACCTTTGAGGACCATCTCCGTCTTTTCGGGGAGGATCCGGTTTCATCTCAATAAAAAGCCAGGACAATGCTGCAGAACCGCCCAGCAGCACAAGCAAAGTAGCAATAATAAAAGTGATTTTTCTCCAACTCATGGTTTAGTTTTTCAAGGTCAATATTAGTTTGTTGTGGTATTTGATTACAAACAAAGGTAAAGGTTTAATTGCTTCCCAGATATCCTTCAACATTTATAGGATATAATTTGTGTCAACTGGACAAATATAGATCTTACACTCTTTTGTGAAATCAATTAGTCCAGTTTCTGAAAACCAATTTCAACGAAACTGAAATGCTTAATAGGGATGGTTATATCAAAAATGACACCTCTCTCCCCCAATTTGTCCGACTTCCAAACAGAAATCAGCATCCATATGAATTGATTTTATAACTTTGCTTCTCAAATTAATTTGAAAGCTTACCGTTTTCATGCAGAAAAAATCATTTGACATTATTGTCGTAGGCAGTGGACTTGCCGGGCTTACGGCAGCATACCATGCTTCTAAAAAAGGATCGGTAGCACTTATCACGAAATCACAACTTGATACCAGTAATTCATATTATGCACAAGGCGGTATCGCCGGAGCAATCTCTCCGGACGATTCTCCTGAGATGCATGCACACGACACCTTAGTTGCCGGACGCGGACTTTGCGAAAAAGATGCCGTGGAGATTCTGGTAACCGAAGGGAAGGAACGAATTCTGGAGCTTATCGAAATGGGAATGCAGTTTGATAAGAAAAATGGCGAACTCGTCCTTGGGCTTGAAGGCGGACACAGCAAAAGACGCATCCTGCATGCCGGCGGTGATGCAACAGGTAAAGAACTGACCTGCTTCATGATGCAAAAAGTAATCGAACAGCAATCCATTCAAACGTTCGAATACACCGCAGTTACACAATTAATTGTTGTAGACGACATTTGCCTGGGAGTTCAAGCCATTGATTTTGTAAACGGCGAAAATCTAATCTTCGAAGCTCCAGCTTGTATCTTGGCAACCGGAGGGCTTTCTCGAATTTTTAGCCGAACAACGAATCCACATACAGCTACTGGTGACGGTATATCGATTGCCTACGATGCCGGAGCTAAAGTGGAGGACATGGAGTTCATCCAGTTTCACCCGTCGGCACTTTGTATCGAAAATCAAGATGCCTTCCTTATCAGCGAGGCTGTACGGGGTGAAGGTGCCTGGCTGCTCAATAAGAACGGCGAACGTTTCATGAAGGATATCCATCCGCTGGCTGAACTTGCACCGCGCGATGTCGTTGCCTTTTCGATTTACCAACAAATGAAAAAGGACCAAAGTCCAAATGTCTATCTTTCATTAAGCCACCTGGATCCTGAGAAAATTAGAAACCGATTCTCTAATATATACAACAAGCTGCAAAGCTTTGGATACGATATGACCAAAGACCTATTACCAATTGCACCGGCAGCGCATTATATGGTTGGCGGTATTAAAACCGGTCTTCACGGCGAAACAAGCATCCAAGGCTTATTCGCTTGTGGCGAAGTAGCTTCAACCGGAGTCATGGGAGCTAACCGACTAGCTAGCAATTCACTGCTCGAATGTCTGGTCTTTGGAAAAAGAGCCAGCCAAAGAGCGGCTGAAATTTCCAATTCGGGTATCGCCATTCCTGAATTGGAAGAATACACCAACTTGGCTCAACACGAAGATTTTTACCTTCAAATTAAAAACGAAGTAGCCGATCTAATGTCGGGACATGTCGGAATTGTTCGCAACGGCAAGGAACTGGAAGCCGCTCTACACCGGTTTGAAGAGATTCGAGCCAAAGTAGACTCAGGCACACGTGACTACAATATTCTGAAAGCCCACCAGATTGTTGAAATCTGTGAGTTAATAACCCGCTCGGCCTTACTCCGCAAAGAAAGCCGTGGTGGCCATATCCGGGAAGAATATAAACAAGAAAGTCCTGATTTCAGGCTTCATATTGTATTTCAAAAAGAAACGGAAACAGCATATATCCCACTTAGAAAATGATGAATCAAGAAGAATTGAAAGCCGCCGAACATCTGATCGATCTGGCATTAAAGGAAGACGTTGCTTCCGGCGATTTAACGACCGACAACCTGATCCCTGCAGAAATCACCAAAAAAGGTTTCTGGAGAGCAAAAGCTGACGGAGTTATTGCCGGTCTTCAAATTGCTGAAATGACCTTCAAAAAACTTGATCCAAGCCTAAAATGGAATATCCTTATCAATGATGGGGAACGCGTAAACAAAGGAGATCTTGTTGTTCAGTTTGAAGGAAGCTACCGGGCTATTTTAACCGGCGAACGAACGGCTCTCAATTTTGTGCAACGCTTATCCGGCATTGCTACCGTATCGAGAATTTACGCGGATGCCGTAAAAGATTTCAACTGCAAAATTCTGGACACACGCAAAACACTTCCAGGCTTTCGCTTACTCGATAAATATGCTGTTAAAACCGGTGGTGCAACAAACCACAGGGTTGGACTTTACGACCTGGTAATGATTAAAGACAACCATATCGATATTGCAGGTGGAATAACAGCCGCCGTAAAATCAATCCGTTCCAAAGTATCGCCGGAAATTCAAATTGAAGTTGAAACAACCAACTTGCAACAGGTGCAGGAAGCCTTGAATGCAGGAGCTGACATCATCATGCTTGACAATATGGACAATGAAACAACCCACCAAGCAGTCGAATTAATTAGTGGAAAAGCAAGAACCGAAGCCTCTGGCAATATGACCCTAGAACGCTTACCTGAAGTTGCGGCCACGGGGGTAGACTTCATTTCAATCGGGGCACTAACTCATTCAGTAACAGCTTTGGATATTAGCCAGCGTATTGAAGCATGAATTTAGTGATCGACATCGGGAACTCACGCTGCAAATGGGCTATATTCGATCAGAACAGCCTTGTAAAGAAGGGATTGATCGATCAACTTGATGCCTCCGTTCTATCCGATATTTTTAATGAATTCCCGATGATCGACAAAGCAATTTTGTCGGCCGTTCGTGATTTCCCAAAAGAATGCAGGGAACTACTTACCACTAAAACGGCTCATTTCATCGAGTTAAACCACAAGACTCCAACGCCAATCATCAATCGCTACCGAAGTCCGGAAACATTAGGCCTTGACCGCCTTGTTGCAGCTGTTGGTGGGGTTACTCTGTTTCCAAAAACGCCACTTCTAGTTATCGACGCGGGCACTGCTATTACAATTGACCTTGTCAGTGCCGAAAACGAATTCCTTGGTGGGAATATCTCTCCGGGACTGCAAACCCGATTTAAAGCTCTAAACCAGTTCACCGGGAAACTTCCATTGGTCTCATTAAGCAACAATTTCGAAACGGTTGGATTTGACACAGAATCGGCAATCAGAGCAGGTGTGCAACAAGGCACTATTTTCGAAACCCAAGGTTATATCAACTATTTTACGGCACAGAATAGCAGGCTGAAAGTATTGTTAACGGGAGGAGACTCCTCGTTTCTTCATCAAAAGCTAAAAGGCAACACCGAGCTTTTACCCGATTTAACACTAACAGGGTTGAACGCAATTCTTGTCTTTAATCGAGCGTAGCAATCGGAATAACAATTTGCTTGTTCTAATCCATTTTTTTCAACAATGACTTCTCCCCAAATTGAGCACCATCAAAAAATGATGATTTCTTAACACGATTTTTCAAACCAAACAGTCTGACGCTTCTGACACAAATACAAAAGAATTGAACAATTCTAAAAGGAATCAATTTTGTTGAAACGCCACAAACAATAATTAAACACAACAAGCAGTTCGGATTACCCATAACTAAATTTTTCAAAAGCGTGAAGTAGCCTATTTACGGACAGATAGACTGTAGCTAATCAAAAAAACAAGCATAAGTATCCCTGTTGACCATTGATGAATATCGATCAAACTACTTACAATTACCAGATTAACTCAGTGCTTCATGCATGCCTGTTTTACCCATTTTGTATTCAAATAATGAGATTTGGCACAACTTTTGATTTTCATTCATCAGATCTTCAAATACAATACTTGAGCGTACCTCATTGTTTTATTGACATTTTTTGGAAGCTGACAGGATAAATAGCTTTCGCAAAAAGACAAAATAAGATTATATTTGACCCTCTGTTAGCGTTGAGCTTTCAACGAATTTGAATAATAAAAGTGTAATCTAAAATATTTTCAAAAAGATGAGATCATTCCTAATTAAAAGCAAAGTATTAACATTTGTTTTTGTGGTCGTGATGAGCATTTCGACCTATGCTCAAAAGGTAATCACCGGAACCGTATATCGCGATAGCAAGCCTGCTGCCGGGATCACTGTTGAGGCGCATAAATCGAATGAAACGTTCATGACCAGTTTTGATGGTAAATACAAAATCACTATTGATCCTGCAAAATGTAAATACCTAAAATTTACATTCATAGACGAATCAAAAAAACTTGAATTAACAGGAAACGAAGGCGATGTAATCGACTTTAGTTTTGATGGTTCTCCGATCCCTGGAAAAGGTGATGGAGCTGCTGCTGAAGTGGGTGTTGATACAAGAACAAGCCAGGAACTGGTAAAAGCCGGTGATACTGAATTCATGAGTCAATTCACCTTGTATGACCAATTCTACAAGCAAAAAGACTACAAATCAGCCTTACCTCACTGGAAAAAAGTTTACAACAAATATCCTAAATCGTCGATCAACCTGTACTACCACGGGGTAAACATGTACGAAGCTAAAATTGACGCAGCAAAAGATCAAGCTACTAAAGACGCTTACATCGACACTTTGATGTCAATTTATGACCGTCGTATCAAATACTTCGATCAAAAAGGTTTCGTATTGGGTCGTAAAGCAACCGACTACGTAAAATACAAATTATCAAACCCTGACATCTCTGAAGATGTACGTAAAGCTGCACTGAAGAAAGCTTATGCTGACTTAAGCGAATCAATTAAATTACAAGGTGACGAGTCAGAAGCTGCAGTAATGGTTATTGACATGCAGGTAACAAAAAGTTTGTTCCTTTTGGGTGAACTTCCGAAAGAAGATGTTGTTGCAAACTACGGAATTCTTAGCAAAATTGACGAAGCCCAATTAGCAAAAGACCCGAAAGACGAAAAAGCGCAGGTTGCCAAAGAAGAAATAGACAAAGCATTCCAAACTTCAGGAGCTGCTGACTGTGAAGCATTATTAGCCTATTACGAGCCTAAGTTCGATGAAATCTCTAAAGATGTTGATGCATTGAAAAAAATGCTTCGTGCATTGGATCGTCAAGACTGTACTTCAAGTGAGTTATTCTCTACTGCTTCTGAAAAACTTTACGAATTGGATCCTTCACCAGAAGCTGCATTCAACATGGCTCGTTTATTCGTAAAACGCGACGAGGTAGCAAAAGCTAAAGAATATTACAAAACAGCTATTGCTTCAGAAACCGACAAAGAATTGTTAGCGAAGTACTACTACGAGTTGGCTTTGTTTACATTTGCTAAAGAGCATTCATTCGCAGCTGCTCGCGACTATGCACGCAAGTCTTTGGAAAACGATCCTAAATCAGGCAGAACATTGATTCTTCTTGGTGACATTTACGCACAAAGTGCCAAATCATATGGAAAAGACGATTTCGAACACACAACAGTATATTGGTTAGCCGTTGACTATTACCAAAAAGCAAAACGTGTTGATCCGGATATCGCAGCTACTGCAAATCAGAAAATCAACACTTACCGCGTTTATTTCCCGGACAAAGAGACCATGTTCTTCCAAGGTCTTCAAAACGGACAAACGTATAAACTAGGTGGTTGGATTAATGAAACAACAACAGTACGTGCAAAATAGAAGTCTAATAATACGGCATAAAAAACAGTTAAGCATTGCAATTCTCCTAATGGGAATTGCAGTGCTTTTCTTTTCATGTGCCAATAAGATTGAAAAAATAAAAGAGTTCTCTGCTGCAGAGAAATTACCCGGGATGGAAGCCGAACATTTTGAAATGCTCTACTCGGATTCAGCGGTAGTCCGTTTTAAGCTAATTGCACCAAAACTAATTCGGTACGATCAGGAGAAAGATCCTTTTACCGAATTTCCCGATGGTGTTGAGATTGAGAAATACAATTCTCAAATGAAGGTCGTTTCCCGAATTACAGCCAATTATGCCCGTCATTTAGAGAAAGAAGACAAATGGCTGGCTAAAAACAACGTGATTGCAGTAAACGAACAGGGTGACTCACTAAAAACCGAAGAACTTATTTGGGACGAAAAGGCAGGAAAAATTTATACCGACAAATTTGTAAAGATCATCCGTCAGGATCAGGTCATTAACGGAATTGGCATGGAGTCGGACCAAAATTTAGAAAACTGGGAGATCAAAAAACCGACAGGAACTTTGTATCTTGATGTTGCAAAATAGCATATGGAAACCCTGATCATAACCATTTTACTCACAATTATTTTTTCGGCCTTCTTCTCCGGAATGGAAATCGCGTTTGTCTCAGCCAATAAATTACGCCTCGAACTGGACAAAAAGCAAGATTCGCTAAACTCCCGGATCTTATCTGTATTCACAGCAAACCCGGGCCAATACATTGCCACCATGCTTGTTGGGAACAACGTTGCACTGGTAATTTATGGTGTGGCTTTTGCCAAATTACTGGAACCCTTTTTCTATTCGTTTCTGTCGACCGCAGGAGCTGTTCTTTTTCTGCAAACGGTATCGTCAACACTCCTCATCCTCTTCACAGCTGAGTTTTTACCCAAAACACTGTTTCGGATAAACCCAAACATATTTTTACGGGTATTCGCAATCCCGTTGATCATCTTTTACTACCTCTTCTATCCTTTGACAAGGATAACCATGTCCCTTTCGAAGTTGTTGCTAAATTTCATCTTCAGAGCTTCTATTGATAAAAATGAAGAGAAAGTTGTATTCAGCCGAATCGATCTGGACCATTTTGTAAAAGAACCAGACAGCGCTACGCAATCAGCAAAGGACGAGCTAGAGAACGAAATTAAGCTCTTCAGAAATGCACTGGATTTTTCGAAAGTAAAATTGCGTGAGATCATGGTTCCAAGAACTGAAATAGAAGCTTTGGAAATAGAATCGAACATCGAAGAACTTCGTCAAAAATTTATCGATACTGGCTACTCCCGTATTCTTCTGTACAAAGACAACATCGATAATATCGTCGGTTACATCCACCATTCGATCATTTTTACCAATCCGGAATCCATCAAAGAAAACTTGCGAAAAGTTTTAATTGTTCCCGAAACCATGCCGGCCAGTAAACTGCTGAGCAAATTCATTCAGCAACACCGCAGTATTGCGATCGTTGTCGACGAATTTGGAGGAACATCGGGCATGGTCACTATTGAAGATATTTTAGAAGAAATTTTTGGAGAAATCGAGGACGAACATGATACGGTTGATTTTGTGGATCGAAAGATAAACGATAACGAATACATCCTTTCTGCACGAATCGAACTCGACTTTCTAAATGAAAAATACAACTTGAATCTACCGGTTGAAGAGAATTTTGAAACCCTCGCCGGTTTCATTCTTTTTCATCACGAAAGTATTCCCAAAATCAATACGGTAATAACGATCGACAATTTCAAGTTTAAAGTACTCAAAGCCAGCAGCACTCGCATCGAGTTGGTCAAGTTGCACATATTAGACAACAGCTAAAATTAAAACGGTTTATTAAGGTTTCAATACTAAAATTGTTATCTTCGTACCGCTAAAAAATTAAGTAAACAACTAAATTAAGAATAATAAGTAAATGGCTACCTTACAGAAAATTCGAAATCGTGCAGGTATCTTAGTAGCAATTATTATCGGGCTTGCGTTAGTCGCTTTTATTTTAGGAGACATCTTAAATGCAAGTAGTTCATTATTAAGACCTAACCAATTAAAAATTGCTGAAATCAACGGTGAATCAATTCAATACCCTGATTTCCAGCAAAAAGTAGATGAGACTTCCGAAATCTACAAAATGAATACCGGCCAAACACAGTTAAACGACGATGCCCGGGCTCAAATTCGGGAGCAAGTGTGGCAAGAATATGTCCGCAAAGGGGTTATGTCCAACGTTTATAAAGACCTTGGGTTGACCGTTACCGGTGACGAATTGTTCGATCTTGTTCAAGGATCTCACCTTCACCCGATTATCCAACAGTTGTTTACAAACCAACAAACAGGACAGGTTGACCGTTCTGCAATTTTAAACTTCCTGAGAGCAATTAACTCAGGAGCTGCAACGGCACAACAAAAAGCCTATTGGTTATATATCGAAGACCAAATTAAGCAAGAACGTATTCAAACAAAATACAACAACTTGGTTAGCAAAGGTTTGTTTGTAACAGACGCAGAAGCACAAAACAGTCTGAACGAAAAGAATAAGAACGTGAACATTGAATTTGTTAGCTTGCCTTACAGTTCAATTTCCGACAGTGCTGTTACGGTAACTGAAAGCGATATGAAAGCTTACTACGATGAGCACCAGGAAAATTACAAACAATCTGCTTCGCGTACAATTGACTATATGGTATTCCCGGTTACTGCAACTGAGGAAGACGATGCCAATACCCTGAAGTGGATTGAAGATGCCAAAGACGAGTTCGCCAGCACACCGGACAACAAACAATATGTGAATGTAAATTCAGACGTACGTTTTCAGGATGTTTACGAGAAAAAAGAAGATTTACCAGCTAATATTGCTGATGAAGCATTCAGTGGTAAAGTGGGTGATGTATTTGGACCAATCAAAGAAAACAATGCTTATCGCTTGGTAAAAATTGACGATATCAAAGAGCTTCCTGATTCTGTTCAAGCCCGCCACATCCTGATCAATCCGCAAACTGTAGGAAGTCTTGATAAAGCAGTAGCCTTAGCCGACAGCCTTAAAAACCTGATTGAAAAAGGAGCGAACTTTGCATCATTAGCGAAACAATATTCTGCGGACCCGGGCTCAGCTGCTAAAGGTGGAGACTTAGGCTGGTTCAAACGCAACCAAATGGTAAAACCTTTCGAAGATGCTGCATTCAATGGTGATGTAAACAAATTGTACGTTGTTACAACTCAATTTGGGGTTCACCTGCTGCAACCAACAAAAAAAGGAAAAGAAGTTAAGCAAGTTCGTCTGGCCGAATTAGTTCGAAATATTGAGCCAAGTACAAAAACGTTCCAATTGGTATATTCTCAAGCTAGCAAATTTGCCAGTGAAAACCCAAGCGGATCTGATTTCGATGCGGCAATTAAAGAACAAGGGTTAAACAAACGTGTTGCCCGCGTTGCTGAAAACGACCGTCAAATTGCAGGACTGAAAGATTCACGCACATTAATTCGTGCGGCATATCAAGCGGACAAAAACGACATTCTGACGAATAATGAAGGTTCAACCATCTTCGAATTTGGAGACAATTTCGTAGTGGCTAAACTTGCCGGAATTCAAGATGAAGGTTACACTCCCTTTGCTGAAGTAATGCCAACAATCAAATTAGCAGTACTGAAAGAGAAAAAGGGTGACGCTTTAGTTCAAAAAATGAGCGAAGCTGCCAAAGCCGGCAATATGGATGCGATTGCAACAGACCTTGGTACAGATGTTCAAACTGCATCAAACATCCACTTTGACTTGTATTCAGTACCTGTTATTGGTGTTGAGCCTGCAGTTGTTGGTACAGTCGTAAGCATGGAAAAAGGAAAAATTTCAGCTCCTATAAAAGGAAACCGCGGTGTATATATCACGGAGGTGACTGCCATCAACGAATTACAAAATACCAATGTTGATGCTGAAAAGGCACGTATGGAACAAGCTTTAGCTTATCGGGCCAACTACCAGGCTTTTGATGCACAAAAGAAAGCTGCAGAAATTGAAGACAGAAGAGCGAAATTCTATTAATCGATTTCGACCAAAAATACAGGAAGAAGCAGGCTGCACAGTCTGCTTCTTTTTTTTGTTCTAAACAAGCCATAAGAGTATTATTGACTTTTTTGTTATTTTTGAAAAAACCATACATCAAATGAAAAAACTACTATTACTCTCACTAGTGCTAACTTTGGCCTTTACGGCATGCACGAAAGCCCCCAAACAAGTTTACATGTTCTCCTACTTCAAGGATAATGGCCAAGATGGCCTCCATTTAGCCTACAGCTACGATGGGTACCATTTTAAGGCTCTAAACAACGATCAATCTATCTTAACACCAACAGTTGCCGACGATAAGTTGATGCGTGATCCGTGCATCATTCAAGGTCCGGATCACAAATTTCACATGGTTTGGACGGTCAGTTGGAACGACCGTGGTATTGGTTACGCTTCTTCCGATGATTTAATAAACTGGTCAAAGCAACAATTTGTACCCGTTATGGAAGATGAACCGACAGCACGCAACTGTTGGGCTCCGGAGATTATTTACGACGCCGACAGTGCCCAATACATGATTTACTGGGCAACAACTATCCCCGGACGCTTCGAAGCCGGAGAAAGCCAGGGAGACGGTGGATACAACCACCGCATGTATTACACCACCACAAAAGATTTTGTCACCTATAGCCCAACAAAATTGCTGTACGACGAAGGCTTTAATGTGATTGACGCCACTATTCAAAAAATTAACGGTGAGTACCTGATGTTTTTGAAAGACGAAACTAAAAACCCCGTTAAAAAGCATATCCGGATCGCCAGCAGCAAATCGCTTTACGGAGGCTACAAATTAATATCAGAACCTATTTCTCCGAATTGGGTTGAAGGTCCAACCGTTACTAATGTTAACGGTAAATGGGTGGTTTATTACGACGAATACACACGTCACCACATGGGAGCCATTCAGTCGTCTGATTTGAAAAACTGGGAGACCATCAACGATTCAATCAGTTTCCCTGAAGGAACGCGCCACGGCACTGTTTTTAAGGCTAACGAATCCGTATTAACCAATCTGTTAAATCATTTCAAATAGCAGATCGGAATAAGCTTTAGAGAAATCACATTTCCCGGTATGTAGTTAATCTAGAACAGATGCTAAATATCGGGAAATATTTTTTAAGAGATATTCCATTGGGGTAAAACAGTCCTTTATTATCCTTAGAGACAAATAAAGCGACCGAAATAAATATTGGATTAAAAAGCAAAAGAGACATCCTGATTCAGAACATCTCTTTTTTAATGGATGGAGCGAGAGACGGGATTCGAACCCGCGACCCCAACCTTGGCAAGGTTGTGCTCTACCAACTGAGCTACTCTCGCAATTCCTTTTTAAAAGTATTAAAGTACCCGGAGCGGGACTTGAACCCGCACGATCGTAATGATCATTGGATTTTAAGTCCAACGTGTCTACCAATTCCACCATCCGGGCATCCTGGATATGGAGCGAGAGACGGGATTCGAACCCGCGACCCCAACCTTGGCAAGGTTGTGCTCTACCAACTGAGCTACTCTCGCATAATACTTTTAGAACTTCTTGCTGCCCCGTTTCCGTAACAGCGATGCAAATATATTGCTAATTTTTATTTCTCCAAAAATAAAGTTTCAAATTTTGAAATCATTTTTTAACCCTGCAACTAAAGCTACTTTAAACCAGATAATTTCTTGATTTCATTTAATTTATTCAAGGCTTCAATTGGTGTCAAATTATTCACATCGAGGTTCCGAATTTCATCCCGAATGGCCTTTAAAACCGGATCATCCATCTGAAAAAAGCTTAATTGAAAGCCTTCGCGCTTCTCTGCCATTCCGTCCAACGGTTTGGCCAGGCTCTCCTTCCGGTTATCCCCTTCCAGCTGTACCAAAATCTCATCGGCCCGATTAACAACTGAAGGCGGCATACCAGCCATTCGTGCTACATGGATACCAAAACTGTGGTTACTTCCACCGCGCACCAGCTTACGCAGGAAAATTACCTTATTGCTAACTTCCTTCACGCTAACATTGTAATTTTTTACTCGTCCAAACGAACGTTCCATCTCGTTCAGTTCATGATAGTGCGTTGCAAACAAAGTCTTTGCTTTGGCTTGCGGGTGCTCATGAATGTATTCCACAATTGACCAGGCAATCGAAATACCATCATAAGTAGAAGTACCTCGTCCCAGTTCATCCAGCAGGATTAAACTCCGATCCGAAATATTATTCAGGATACTGGCCGCCTCATTCATCTCAACCATAAAAGTTGATTCTCCAAGCGAGATATTATCCGATGCTCCCACGCGGGTGAAAATCTTATCGACATAGCCAATGCTTGCCGACTTAGCAGGCACATAAGAGCCCATCTGCGACATCAGCACAATCAAAGCCGTTTGGCGTAATAAAGCCGATTTACCAGCCATGTTGGGTCCGGTAATAATGATGACTTGCTGGTCGTCCTGATCCAGGAACACATCATTACTGATATATTCTTCGCCAATTGGTAATTGTTGCTCAATCACCGGGTGACGTCCCTCCTTAATCTCAATCACCTTGGTATCGTTCACCTCGGGTTTCGAGTAATTATTTTGAAGAGCACATGTCGCAAAGGAAAGCAAACAATCGAGTCGCGCAATAACCACAGCATTTAGCTGAACAGTCTGAATATATTCGGTCAGAGCAATCACCAAATCATTAAACAACTTTCCTTCGAGAGCCAGAATCTTTTCTTCAGCACCCAAAATCTTACTTTCGTACTCTTTTAACTCCTCGGTGATGTATCGCTCGGCACTAACTAAGGTTTGCTTACGAATCCATTCGGGCGGAACTTTATCTTTATGTGTATTCCGAACTTCGATATAATACCCGAAAACATTATTAAAGGCAATTTTCAGAGAAGGAATACCTGTTCTTTCCGATTCCCGCTCCTGCATCTGATTCAAATAATCTTTCCCGGAATATTGAATATTCCGCAAATCGTCCAGCTCTTCAGAAACACCATCTTTAATCACATTCCCTTTATGCAGCAGCATGGGTGGATCATTGGCAATTTCCTTTTCAATACGTTCCCGAATGGAAAGACACGGATTCAATTGCTCAGCAAAGCGATTCAATACCGGGTTATCAACTTTGGCGGCATATTCTTTAATTGGCTCTATCGCATACAGGGCATTTCTCAGCTGAATCACTTCCCGTGGATTAATCCTCCCAACAGCTACTTTCGAGATGATCCTTTCGAGATCTCCTATTTGACGGAGATGTGCCTGTAGCTCTTCAATTTCATTTTCAGTCTCAATAAAGTATTCTACAACCGACAAACGCTCATTGATAGCCGTAACATCTTTCAACGGTAAGGCAATCCAGCGTTTCAGCATGCGGGATCCCATGGGCGAAATCGTTTTATCCAACACATTCACCAGGGTTTTGGCCCCTTCATTGATAATACCAAACAATTCCAGGTTCCGGATGGTAAAACGATCTAGCCAAACATATTTATCTTCCTCAATGCGCGAAAGTGCCGTGATATGTTGTACCTGCGTGTGCTGGGTCAAATCGAGATAATGCAATATCGCTCCCGAAGCAATCACTCCATAGTTGAGTTCATGAACCCCGTACCCCTTCAACGATTTAGTTTCGAAATGACGAAGCAGCCGATCGGTTGAAGCATCTTCGGTATAAACCCAATCGTCCATCGTGTAGGTGTAAAATTTACCGCCAAAGTGCTCTGTAAATTCATTTCCTTTCCCTTTTTGGTAAAGAACCTCTTTCGGTTTAAAGGAATTAAGCAGCTTATCGATGTATTCAAAACTGCCTTCAGCAGTTAAAAATTCACCAGTCGAAATATCAAGAAAAGCAACACCACCCATTTTTTTATCAAAATGAACAGAGGCCAAAAAATTATTCTCTCGGTTTTCAAGAATATTGTCGTTAATTGAAACCCCCGGAGTTACCAACTCGGTAATTCCGCGTTTCACGATCTTCTTGGTCATTTTGGGATCTTCCAACTGCTCACAAATGGCCACACGTTGTCCGGCCCGAACCAGTTTCGGCAAGTAGGTATCCAGGGCATGATACGGAAATCCGGCCAATTCGACATAGCTAGCCGAGCCATTTGCCCTACGTGTTAAAGTAATGCCCAAGATCTCGGCAGCTCTAACTGCATCGTCTCCAAAAGTCTCATAAAAGTCGCCCACCCGAAATAACAGAATTGCATCCGGATGCTTCCCTTTGATCGCATAATACTGCTTCATCAAAGGCGTTTCCACATATTTCTTTTCTTTCGACAAATCCTTCGTTTTTTGTACTTAGCCAACAAAGATAAAGGAGTGTTTTCAAGTTTGAAAAAGCTTAACACTTACTTCTTTGAAACTTTTCAACAAGTTACCACAAGAGGTCTTGTTTCAAAGAAAAATAAGCACCTAAAAGCTACGAAAACGACTTCCGGGTCAATAAGAAACGGCTATGTAGCAAGGAACGACACAACATCATGGCAATAAGCAGGTAAAAACCCGTTTCGAACTGCTGAGGTAAAATCAAGCTCAGCGGTAAAAACAGCAATAACCAGCCGGAAAGAAAAACCCAATACCAGCGCAACACGGAGCGTAAAGGTTTAATCATCCATAAAAACAGGAAGGGGAAATTTAACCAAATACCCCACAACTGATTGTAGTTTGCTTTCATCTCGGGGTGCTCCGAATACAAGAAGAACCACAATAGTACGATACCGATTAAGCCATGAATGAACAGCAGTAAATAATCGATACCATAAGAGATTTTACCCCGTTTCAATTGTCGGAAAGTAATCACAAACACCAGTATGAAAAGTCCAAACAGAATGAGTTCGGGCGAATAAATAACAAGTTTTGAAACGGTCACATCCGGGGCATCGTAAATCAGGTTCGTTTTTTTCACCAGCGAACGGCTTACTCCATCAGCAATAATTTTAGCTCCGGCAAAATGCTTAAATAAATATTGTGGCAAAAACATCTCCTCATATGCTGAAGCCTGTTTATCGGCCGGACTGCCCAAAACCAATTGAATTCCAAAGTTCGTCCATGGCAAAATTTGCTGATACCGCGTTACATGTTGCCGAAAAGTCATCCCATCCCCTTGCCCCGGAAACTCAATTTTCCCGTTCACCTGATTTTCAATCAAATCGCGAACCCGCGTAGCACAATTATCGAAAAAGAAGTCATAACGATATTCCCTATTCTCTGGCTTTGCATTATTAAGCAGGAAATTCAGCATTTGCTGCTTCTCATCCTGCGAAAGGTTTAAAACCTGCTCACGAATACTCCGTCCATTACGAATATAACTATCGTAAAAATCGTTGTACCGTTCGGGAGCCAGCATGTAATTTGCATTTCCTTTCGCAAAACGGTAAACGAAATTTGGTTCCCGGAAGCTAAACACACCGTAGTTAAAAACCACATCCCAATGTTTTAAAGGATCATTCACCCGAACAGCCGTATGGCCATAAATGGCGTGAATTAAGTCGCTGACTCCACAGGTCATGACACTAATTTCAGCTTGATCACTCAAAACGATCTTCTGACTGTAAGATTTCATTGTCAGGCCGGCAAGGATGGCGACCAAAAGGAGGATTCGTTTCACAATTTTTTTATTCAAAAGAACTAAAAAGCCGCCAAACCGTGAAACAACCTGAATCTTTTTACGAAATGTTTCCATTCAAAGCAAAAAATACGCCCAAGCTCCGTTAACTCCAGGCACCAACGATGGCTCCCATAACTACATACGAAACCAGGTCGTACCCAACATGAATCAAAACGAGCCCTAATTTCTGCTGTTCAAACAAAGCTGTTGTCAGGCGCGCAGTAGCAATCCAAAATATAGCAATCATAAAACCGGCAAAAACACCAAAGCCCAAACTACTCTCCGGCCCTATGAACATAGCCATTGCAAAAGCCGCTATGATCGCTGCAACAAAAGAACTACCAAAGATTGTCACCATTGAGAAGCGCCCTTCTTTAATCGTCTCTTCAGTAAATCCATTCAATTGCATCCACTTTTTCCCAAACAGGGTTGGTGAATACCAAAGACTCCCAACTAAAAAAGTACTCAAGGCTGCAACGATAATAGCCCAAAGATTCATGTTTGAAATTATTTCCGACAGATTCATAATTTTTTTTCCTTCTTATTCGAATCAAACACATTGGGGGTTACATCCGATAAAATTTTCTTTATTTAGACTTGATTAATATAGAAAACTGCTTATTTTAGATATTTTTGTCTGAATTAATAAAGAAAGGAAAAATATGGGATGCAATGGATGCGCCATGAAAGTGGACAGTAACCGCCCTGAAATGCTTACGACACATGACTGGTTAAAAGATTTACCGGATACCAGCCATTTGACTAAAATTGTTGAAGTACGTTTTAAAGGAACACATAAAGATTTTTACAAGAACGAAGATATGCTATCGCTCAAGGTGGGCGATATGGTTGTTGTTGCCTGCAGTCCGGGCCACGATGTTGGCGTAGTGACTCTTACCGGAACACTGGCAAAGAAACAGTTTGAACGCAAAGTAAAACGCCCCGAACGTTATAGTTGGAACAAAATTTACCGCAAAGCCACTGACGCCGACAAACAAAAATGGGAGCAAGCCCGCAAACGGGAATATGCCGTTATGGTTCGCTCACGGCAAATTGCAGCAGAGCTTAAGCTGGACATGAAGATCGGAGATATTGAGTTTCGGGGAGACGGAGCAAAGGCTATCTTTTACTATATCGCAGATAACCGGGTAGACTTTCGCGAGTTAATTAAACGCTATGCCCGCGAGTTTCAGATCAAGGTTGAGATGAAACAAATCGGTGCCCGTCAGGAAGCAGGACGCGTTGGTGGAATTGGCTCCTGCGGACGTGAACTTTGCTGCTCAAGCTGGAGAACCGATTTCTCGAGTGTCACCTCGGAATCGGCCGTAAAACAAGGTCTTTCGCCTAATGCAGAGAAAATGGCAGGACAGTGCGGTAAACTAAAGTGCTGTCTGATGTACGAGCTCGATACTTACCTCGAGGCTCAGGAAGATTTTCCCGTAGAGTTATTGACTTTGGAAACTGAAAAAGGACTGGCGAAGCATCTTAAAACAGACATTTTAAGCAAGAAAATTTGGTATACAGTTGAAAACGCTTACTCAAACAAACCAATTGTATTGAATCTGAAAGATGTGAAATCAATTATTCAGCTAAATAAACGTGGTAAGAAACCAACACTTGATCGCTATATGGATATCGAAGAGAGTCCTGCCAATGAAATGAACGTGGGAACCGTTGATCTGACTTTGGTCGATAAAAAAAGGCGGACAAATAACAAGAAACGCCGCAGGCCAAATAATCAGCAACATAACAACCAGCAGAATAACAACGGACAGCGATCGAAAGGACGTAACCCTAGAAGACAAAACACAAAAGCATAATTAGTTTTAGAATCCTGGTTTCCGGGTTGATGATGCCGATCAGAAAATCCGGAAACCTTCCTTTAGCTTCGTAAATTTAGCTCCTTGGGGAGCAAATGCCATCAAGAAACCACCTCCGCCGGAGCCCAGCAATTTCACAAGAATCCCCTCCTCTCTTAGATCACGAATCAATGGCAACTGTGCTTCTGGAAGCATCTCACTGAAATTTTCCATTTGAAATTCATGCACCTGCACTAAACTATCGAAAAAGCTTGCTGCTTCATTTTTCACAAAAGCATCGATTAGGCTATTATTTACAGGTAGATAATGCTCTCTAAAATGCGATGCAAAAGCCTCTTTCTCCATTTTTCGGACAAATATCTTCACCAAAGGAGAAGTTGCACTCGTAATTCCAGTATCAATCAAATATACCGTCCAGGGCTGTTCTTCCAAAGCCAGATCCACAAATTCAATTTTTCCGTCAACAATCCAAAGTGGACGATTTAAAAAAGCGACTAAGGGATCCAGCCCGGAACTCCGTCCATGGAAATAAGATTCAAGAATTACAAAGTCCGCTTTAAGTTTTGAGATTAATTCCGAATCTAAGGAATCGATCGCATGTAGCTTCGAAAAATTGCTGTAACAATCGAATAAAGCGGCACACAATGCTCCGGAACTGCCAACACCATATTGCAGTGGAATGTCGGATTCAAAATACACCCCCTTATTTAAATCGGACTGCAACAGCTCTATTAGCAGCGGGAAGGTCATCTGGTCTCCAACCTTTTCCGAACGATACCAGTCGGCAAACTTGCCCAACTCAGTAATACTTTCTTCTTGTTGACTGGTCCGGTTGGTAATGGGAGATGTCGCAAAATACCCATTAAAGCGAGGAAATGGAATTGCCAGGGCCTGTGCGCCAAACATTAAACCATATTCGCCAAACAACAAAAGTTTTGCGGGGTATTTCTTCATCGTTTAAAGTTTTACAGGCCCGTTTCCAACACGGTCATCCAACCACGAACCATTCTCCGTATGGTACAGAAGTTCACTCTTGATGAATGAATGAACAGCTTCCTGGTCTTCTTGCCAATACAGCAAATGAATATTGGGTCCTGCATCAATTGTAAAACCTACCGGCAACCCGGTTTCCTGCCTAAATTCGCGAATCTTTTCAATGATCTCCAGACTTCCTGATTTCAATAACAAAAATGAAGGAGATGAAGTCATCATTAAGGCATGTAAACTTAGTGCCTCCCGTTCAATCAGATCAATAAAGGCCATCCGGTTTCCATCCGTCTGCATCAAACCGTAAAGCGTCTCAATGGCCTGATTGGCCTGCGCTATCCTTGCTTCCCGGTATGGGTGTGAATTTAAAAGTTCATGTCCTGCTGAGCTTGAGACCTTTTTCATCTCCGAATCAACCAACAATACCGCATCACACAACGAAAAATAACTTTCATGAATCTGATCGGATACAGCAACGGCATAACAATCCGTTGAGCTTTTCAATACGGACGATTTTCCCCACCAAACAAAACCTCCATAAACGGAGCGGGCAGCACTGCCGCTTCCCATACGCGCAAATCGCGATGCAGCCTGCAGGAACTTTTCACCTTCAGACGAGGCACCCTGAATCTGAGCATTCAGATCGGCTAAACAAAGCGCTAAGGCACCGAATGCCGATGCAGACGAAGCAATTCCGGTCGAGTGCGGGAAGGTATTTTCGCTGGTTATTTCAAAGGAATAATCATTAATCCAGGGTAGTTCAATCGAAAGCTTATCCAGGTATTTTTCGATTCGGACTGTAAAAGGCGATTCTTTCCCCTCAAACAGAAAGTCCAATCGCTTCACTTTTGGCGCCCCCAATGTTACAGAAGTATGCGTGCGAGCTTGCCTTAAGCTGAAGCTCAGCGAAGGATTCATTGGCAACTGTTCGGGCCTTTTGCCCCAATATTTGACCAGCGCAATATTCGACGGGCAAAGCCAATTTGATGTATAAGTAGTCATGACTGTTCTATCGTTCGTTCAACACCAGTTCCCTCCATGGGAATACGACCCGCAAGCCTTTTTGTTTAAAGTAATTGAGTACATCCCGGTCGTTCATGGGCGTTGCCACCAGGTAAAAATCGCCTCCCCAGGCACCCAACGACTTCACCTCACCATTGAAATCGGAGAAATAAGCCGATTTTACAGTTGGATGCTGCAATAAAGAACCAACCATTTGCTCATGTTCTGCCATCAGTTTCAGGAAGTCATCCAAATGATCAGCATTGGCAAAGGCTTCGGACAGCTGGTTCATCCGGTCAACTTGTTGTTGTGTAACTTCCCCTTCATTCAAAAAGCGACGCACTTCATTGCGGGTACTTTTTTTGGAACCTGAATAGATAAAATAAAGATTATCGAGAAACGGATAATTCAAATCGATGGGTTCGGGCTGTTGTTTTCTGGCATAGAAGATCGGCCCGTCAGCTTTCGCACAGGCAATATCGAAGCCACTGCCATGAAAAATCATCTCGTTCAGCTTAAAAGCATCAACTTGAGCCCAATTGGCCAGGTTGGCTATTAAGGTGCTACTACTTCCCAGTCCCCATTGATTATTGAAATCGATGCGGGTATGTACATCCAACGAATTGCCCGGATAAAAACCGGGGTTCAGCTCGCGAATGGCCAAAAATGTTTCCTGAAGGATAGCTGCTTTTTCAGGGTCGGAGCTATTGACGATTTCAAAATTTGGCATCTGCAAATCACAGGAAAACCATAATCCCTCCTGCATAAAAGCTTTCCAGCTCAGGATTCCCTCTTCTTTGCCTTGGCTTACCTCCATCCGTTGACCATACTGCAATGGTAAAGCAATCGATTTTGCTCCCCAAAGGACAAAGTACTCACCTGTCAACAACAACTTACCATGTGCATGGTAACTTTCTTTTATCACTTTAATTTCCTGCATCATTTTTCAGAAATTGCTCTACTTCGGAAAAACTAACTTCCTTCTTATCAAAATAAAGTCTGGCGGAGGCTTTTTGTTCATCCGTCGCCTTTAGTGTATTTAAAATATTGCTTAGGTGCATCTTCATGTGGCCCTGCTGAATACCAGTAGTAACCAATGCCCGAACGGCTGACCAGTTTGATGCCAGACCAGCAACCGCCAGGTATTGCATCAACTCTTCGGCTGAAGGTTGCTCCAAAATCTGCATTGCCAGCCGGGCCATCGGGTGCAAAGCAGTTACCCCCCCAACAACACCTACTGCCAACGAAAGTTCCATGGAAAAACGAAATTTTCCATTTTCAATTCGGGCTTCACTTAAGCCTGCGTACTGGCCATTGCGCGCAGCAAAAGCATGCCCCCCGGCCTCAATAGCCCTGAAATCGTTTCCCGTTGCCAGGGCCAGGGCATCTACACCATTGAAAATGCCTTTATTATGCGTGACTGCTCGCGAAACATCGTTGCGTGAAATATGCACAGCACGTACAAACTTTTCAGCAAACTGACGGGCAGCATCTGAATCATTCGTCTCGGACAGTTGCTCCACCGGGCATTCCACCCAAACGCGAACCCGACTATCGGGAACATAGTTTGAAAGAATAGCCATTATAATTTCAAGCTTGCGCTCTTCAGCAGTCCAATCCGCTTGTTCAGCAACCCACAAGGCCAGGCTTTTCCCCAATTGCTCTAAGCACGAATTGATAAAGTTAGCTCCCATCGCATCGCGTGTCTCAAAAGCAACATCCAACTGGTAGTAATCCGGTAATATTTCGGGTAAATATTGAAGCTGAATCGTTTTAATTCCACCTCCACGCTTCTCCATTTTTTGTGTAATGGCAGCTGTATCCTTTCGCAGTCGTTCTTCAATTTGATCAAAATGAAGCCTCAGCTTCTCCGAATTGCCCTTCCACAAAAAATGTAATTGTCCTTTCTTTTCAGTCCCGAGTATTTCAGCATGAAAACCTCCTCGCTTTGCCCAAAAACCTGCCGCCTTAGCTAAGGCTGCAACAACCGAACTTTCCTCGGTTACAAAAGGGAAAACATGATAGCGGTCATTCACCAAAAAATTGGGTGCTACCGAAAACGGAAAATGAAAATTAGACAAATGATTCTCGCTCAAATCGGCAATCACATCCTGTGCATCCTGATTTTTCGATTCAAAATCAGCCAAAAAAGAAGCGGTGTCTGAGTTCAATCCTATTTGTTGAATCAGCCAGTCAATCTTTTGGGGTTTATTGAGTTTCGAGAATCCGGTTATTGGTTTATTGTCCTTCATAATTTGGGTTTACACGTAAATAAGCTTCTGCCAATCGATAAGCTTTCAGCAAATTTTCGATATAACTCTTCAACTCAGCATAATCTCCGGTTGCATGTTTCAACACACCCGAGGCCATCCCGAAAACCGCAGGCAACTTGCTTTTGGATACCAGGTAATAGCCATCAAGGTAGTTTTTCACCCCACCTGAGAGAATCACCGACTTACAGGCAGGCTGTTGTTCCTCAACCAGGCTGTTCACATCGCGCAACATCTGGTTGGCAGTTTGCCCGACAAACGCAAATGGATGATAAAGCTGATTCAACGCTTCATCCTGACGCATCATCTCCAGCTTCGAGAAGTTAGTTCCTCCATAGGCAGCAAACTCAATGGCTTCCAAAGGCAACTGCAACAACTCTTTTAAGCTTTCACACCCCATTCCCTGCCCGACCTCTTTCACAATCACAGGCATCTGAATACGGCTCATCAGCTCCTGAATTGTTTCCAAGGGAGCTTTCGAAATATGATCGCCTTCAGGTTGGAACCATTCCTGCAGCGGGTTAACATGTATAATCAATCCATCGGCTCGCAATTTTCCAACCAAATCAACTATCGCCTGCTCTTGTTTATTGGCCAACAGTTGCTCAACCTGCGCTACGCCAAGGTTAGCCCAAAACGGTTGATCAGGCCCGATGATATCTCTTACATCAAAATCTTCCCAATCGGTTTTACCGAAAAGAATTTTTCGACACGAGCCCAAGCCCATTCCCAAACCAAACTCGCGAGTGGCTTCAGCCAGATTGCGATTAATGGTTTTGGCGATGCCCGTTCCGCCGGTCATACTCGAAACCCACAAAGGTGCTTTCATCATTTTCCCTAAAAAAGAAAATGCTTTAGGCTCCTGATTCGGGTGAGCTGATAACAGCGGTTCGTAAATAAACCGACGATCCTGCTCCGGATAACCGGTTTGCGAATCGTAGGCCATTTGAATGTGCTCGAGTTTGCGGTCTTTTTCCATTTGCGTCTATAAAAGGTAACAGGCAAATGTAACTATTGCATTTGCCTATTCCTTAACATTTAGTTCAAAATATGTTATGGGCACGTCATCCTCAAGTTCTATCAGGATCTCCTGAGTTGAGGATCAGATCCTGAAACATGTTCGGGATGACTCTTATTGCATGATTGATTGCCCTACTTCTCTTTCAGGATGCTCCGGGAAATAACCATCCGCAACACTTCTGAAGTTCCTTCACCAATCGATAACAATCGCTGATCACGGAAGAAGCGTTCGATCGGGAATTCATCGTTCCGGAAAAAGCCGGCACCACCAAAAATCTGCATCGCCTCGCTTGCAACGTCACTGGCAACTTCAGCACAATATAATTTTGCCATGGCTGCCGGCGTGCCATATGCCTGATCGTTATCCTTTAACCAGCAAGCATTATACAGCAGATTTCGGGCTGCTTCAATTTTGGTAGCCATATCGGCCAATTTAAAAGCAATGGACTGAAAGCCTGAAATTGCCTGTCCAAACTGCTTGCGTTTCTTTGCAAAAGCAACGGCCATCTCGTAAGCACCTTGCGCCAGACCAAGTCCCATGGCTGCAATTGACAGCCGACCGGAATCAATCGTTTTCAGCATCACTTTAATGCCTTGTCCGCGCTCACCCAACTGGTCTTCAGCCGGAATTTGGACATCCTTGAAGTAAACCATGCCATTATCAGCAGCACGCCACAGAAACTTTTGTTTCATAAATTCGGTGGTATAGCCCGATGTTCCTCTCGGAACCAGAAAAGTGGTAAATTCTTTCTTTCCGTCCGGGCGCATGCCTGTCTGTGCAACAAAACTAATCCCCGCCACCATGTCCGAGGCCGCATTGGTAATGTATTTTTTATGGCCATTCACAAGCCATCCTTTCTCGTTTTCCACTGCCTGTGTTTCAACACCCTGAGCATCGGAACCCGCATTTTCCTCCGTAAGACCGAAACCCCACAAATTTTCGGCCGTGCATAATTGCGGAATATACTTCTGCTTTTGGGCTTCGGTGCCAAAGGTTAAAATCGGACCAATTCCCAGCGAGTTGTGCGCTGCCAGGGTTGCGGCCATTGAGCTGTCAACCCGTGCCAATTCCTCAACAGCAATAATGTACGACAAGTAATCCGTATCCTGTCCGCCATACTCTTTCGGAGCATACATGCCGAAAACGTCAATACTTGCCATTAACTTGACCAATTCACTTGGGAACTTCTCCAAAGCCTCAAATTCGCCAATCACCGGCTTAATCTTTTCTTCAGCAAAAGCTCGTACCCGGGCTCTCACTTCGTGATGTACTTTCTTTAATAAAGCGTTCATAAATGGTTTTTTCTAACGGGTATAGCTACCCGGAATTTTATGTTGTTTGTTCGTCAAAATGTCCTTTCTATTCTGAAGTTAATTTTGCTCCAGATCAACCAAAACCTCCTTATCCTGCACCAGCTTCCCTTTTTCCACATGAATCTTCTTCACAATGGCATCCACCGGACTTTGAATCATAAACTCGGTTTTCATAGACTCAATCACCAGCAGATTTTGACCTTTCTTCAACTGCTCACCCGGTGCAACAAAAACGTCAATAACCTTTCCAAACAGATCGGCGACAATGCGCGACTGCGACTCACCATTTCTTCCCACCGATTGTTTATTCAGCTTAACCTGGGACAGAACATGGCGACTGGTCAATTCAAACCGACAGGTTCCAAACTGCACCAAGGTCGAACTCTCCTGATCGACACAAAAAGCAGCATACTCCTGCCCGTCTAGTCTAAAAGAAACGCGATGGCCAGAGTAATGAACATCGTTCAGCAAAAGCGGTTCATTTTTAGATTTAATTTGATATCCTTTTCCTGTTTTCTGAAGTTTGAGGGAGCAGCTCTTACCATCCACCTCAAGCTCAAAAGCTGGGTTAATTCGCCAATAACCAGGGTTACCGGACTGCGATTCCCGCATAAAATGGTGCAACACATAAGCAGTTGCAGGAAGCAGCTTAGCAACTGCCGTTTTAGACTGTTCCAATCCGGTTAACAGCTCGGGCAAATTTTGCTCAATGTATTTGGTATGAATCTTCATTTCACGGAATGCCTCCAGTTGAATCAAGGACTTCAGGAATGACTGGTTTGTTTTAATA
Organism: Mangrovibacterium sp.; assembly: GCF_059905295.1. Classification (NCBI taxonomy): domain Bacteria; kingdom Pseudomonadati; phylum Bacteroidota; class Bacteroidia; order Marinilabiliales; family Prolixibacteraceae; genus Mangrovibacterium; species Mangrovibacterium sp. The sequence continues at coordinate 7,119 of NZ_JBZQJF010000073.1, read as the reverse complement.
CCACCCAACAAAATGGAATCCAGCGACTGTGCCATCTGACTAATCGCCTGCTTTCGGTCGGGAGCATGAACGATTAATTTACCAAGCATGCTATCGTAGGCTGAAGACAATAAGCTACCTTCCGAGATAAAGCTATCCCAACGCACTTGTTGCGGAACCTGCACCGCAGCAACCGTCCCAGAGGAAGGTACAAATTGATGAGCCGGGTCTTCAGCACAAACACGCACTTCAATCGCATGTCCGCACAACTGAATATCTGCTTGTGGCAAGGGCAAACCATTGCCGGCTGCAATCTCGAACTGCCATTCTACCAAATCCAATCCGGTAATGGCTTCGGTAACCGGGTGTTCTACCTGCAATCGCGTGTTCATCTCCAAAAACCAGCATTGTTGCTGTTCGTCAACTAAAAACTCAATTGTTCCTGCACCGCGATAGTTCGCAGCCTGCGCTATCTGCAGGGCATATTGATGAAGGTTCTTCCGGGTTTCCGGTAACAGATTAGGAGCCGGAGCTTCCTCGACGACTTTCTGATAACGACGTTGCAAACTGCAATCGCGCTCGAACAGGTGAACAGCCTTACCACGACCATCACCCATCAGTTGGACTTCAACGTGGCGGGCTTTAGGCAAATATTTCTCAACAAACAGTTCACCATTGCTGAAATACTCCAACGCCTGACGTTGGGCCTGCTGCAAGGCTGAAGACAAGTCCTCTGCTTGCTGCACAATCTGCATTCCTCTTCCACCTCCTCCGGCTGCCGCTTTGACCAAAACCGGAAAATCCAGCAACTCGGCATTCTCCATAATCTTCTCCAGAGAACCACGCACACCCGGCAAAACCGGAACCCCCAACTGACTCACAAAATCAATGGCCCTGGTTTTCTCTCCCATCAAGCTGATCTGCTCCGGTGTTGCTCCAATAAAAGCAATACCAGCCTCTTCAACCAGCCGGGCAAAAGGCGCATTTTCGGACAAAAATCCGTAGCCCGGATGAATGGCATCAGCACCAGCTTGCTTTGCAAGAGCAAGCAACTTTTGCTGATTTAGATAAGTCTCAGCCAGAGAATTTCCGTCTAATAAAAAAGCTTCATCCGCCAGAGACACATGAAGCGATTGCACATCATCCGAAGCATAAACTGCTACTGTTCGGATGCCCAATAGGCGGGCTGTTCGAATAATCCGCACAGCAATCTCGCCCCGGTTTGCAATGAATATTTTATGAAATTTCCTTCTCAATTTTCACTCACTTTTAATGCTGTCCAATCCGGTTTTCGTTTTTCCAAAAATGCGCGCAGACCTTCCTGCCCTTCTTCCGACTCAACCAAATCAGCCAGAACAGCTGCCGTATATTCACTGCTGTCGGTGCTTACCTCTCCCGAGTTTACTTTCAGGATGAGCTGTTTGCAGGCTTTCAATGCATTAGGGGAAACATTTTGCAGCTCGCTGATCAACTTATCAACGACTTGCAGGCGTTTGCCATCCTCAGCCACCATGTCAACTAACCCAATTGTATGAGCCTCACTGGTCCAAATACGTTCACCTGAAAACATCAACTTTTTCAAGTTTTGGGTTGATAATCGCTTAGCCACAAACGGTAAAATCGTTGCAGGAATAATTCCCAGCTTCACCTCTCCAAAAGCAAAGGCTGTCGATTGCTCGGCAATGACAAAATCGCAAGCCGAGATTAATCCATTTGCGCCACCAAGTACATTTTTATGGGCAGCAGCGATGGTCACTTTCGGGAAGTTGTAAACCTTTTTCAGCAGATCGGCCATTTGCAAATACTCCTGCCAGTTTTCCGATTTCTCACGGTTCACAGCATTGGCAAACCAGTTGATGTCGGCTCCGGCACAAAACGAACGACCTTCGCCGGCAAAAACCACAAAGTTGATTTCATCATTCAAAGCAAGTTCGTCTAGCACCCCATGTAAATCCGCAATCATTGCCGGATTCAAGGCATTGTGCTGCTCCGGACGGTTCAACAAAATAGTTGCCTGCCCATGGCTGATCAGCACCTTAATATTTTGATATTCTTTCATTACTCTCTCCTTTCTTACATTCTAAACACACCATAATGAGCCTCCCGTACCGGCTGATTCAGCGTCACCCGAAATAAAAAGCCCAGCAAATCGCGTGTATCCACAGGATCGAAAATACCATCGTCCCACAGGCGCGACGAGCTGAAGTAAGCCGTACTCTCCTGCTCAAACTGCTCAATTAAACTATTTTCCTTACCGCCAATAGTTTGCAACACACCTGAGGCCTGCTCGCCGCCCATCACGGCAATGCGCGAGTGTGGCCACATCAGCAGAAAATCAGGATCGTAAGCGCGGCCGGCCATGGCATAATTTCCTGCACCAAAGGAACCACCAACAACCAGCGTAATTTTAGGAACGGAGGCGTTTGCCACAGCATTGATCAGCTTGGCGCCATCGCGGGCAATACCTTCGTGTTCGTATTTCTTACCGACAATAAAACCACTGATATTCTGCAAAAACAAAAGCGGAATTTGTCGTTGATTACACAATTGAATAAAATGAGCACCTTTACGTGCTGCTTCGGCAGTCAGGAAACTTTGGTTTCCCAAAATCCCGACCGGAATTCCCTTTATACGAGCAAAACCTGTCATTAAAGTTTTGCCATATTCTGCCTTAAACTCCTGAAATGTTCCGCCATCAACCAACCGTTTGGTAATTGCATTTACATCAATGCGTTTTTTCAGATCGGTCGACACATAATTGTACAACTCTTCCGCCGGAAACTCAGGCTCTACAGTCTCGGCTACATCGATTTCACGCTTCGTCACCCGAGGTAAACCCGATACCAGGTCACGGCAAATACGCAACGCATGTACATCGTCGTCCGCTAAATGGTCGGCAACACCCGAAATTTTGGTATGCACGTCGCCACCACCAAGATCTTCAGCAGAAACCTCCTCGCCCGTAGCAGCTTTCACCAAGGGTGGGCCACCAATAAAGATGGTTCCCTGATTCCGGACAATAATCGTTTCGTCGCACATAGCCGGAACATAAGCGCCTCCCGCCGTGCATGAGCCCATGACTACAGCAATTTGCGGAATACCCTCGGCCGACAAACGCGCCTGGTTAAAGAATACCCTCCCAAAGTCAAAACGATCGGGGAAAACCTGTGCTTGTTCGGGGAGGAAAATACCGCCCGAATCCACCAGGTAAATGCAGGGCAATTGGTTTTGCATGGCAATTTCCTGTGCCCGTATATGTTTTCGAATTGTTTCGCGAATATAAGTGCCACCTTTCACGGTCGCATCATTGGCAACAATCATGCACTCACGGCCATGAACCAGGCCAATACCTGTTACAATGCCGGCCGAGGGGAAAGCATCGTCATACTGCCCGTAGGCGGCAAACGATGATAGTTCCACAAAGGGCGAACGCGGGTCAACCAACAAGTTGATTCGCTCGCGAGCCAGCAGCTTGCCCCGCTCACGGTGCTTGATGACAGCCTTTTCGGGACCGTGCGAACTAACAGCCTCCACGCGCCGATGAAATTCAGCAATAACAGAACGATAATCCGTAGAATTACCGGACTCATTCTTCATCGCTTCATCCATTGCCTCATGTTTAATTTTCTCCATAATGGGGTTAAACAGAAAAAGATTTAAAAATCTCTTATAAGGACAAAAAAGCCGGACAGAAGTTCATCCTTCACACGACTTTTTTCACCCCTCATTGACTTCATTCTACAAAAACAGAAAAAACAGCCGGACAGGATCGCTACTTTAAAATAAATCGTAGAAACCAATTATTCGTCAACAAACAGTTATCTCTTCCATGTAATTATTAAATTTGGCAGGCACGTAATAACTCTAAGTATGATGAGGGAAACATTCGATATATTTCAGCTTCACCCCGAAGATGTGGAGCGGATACAAGCGTCGGAGAACGAACCGCACACCCACGATTACGAAGAACTTCTGATCGGTATTGAGGGGCAGTTAGAACACTTCATCGATTTTGAATCAACCAAGGTAGATGCTCCCTACATCAGCTTTATAACGAAAGGTAAAGTTCACCGGGTAATCCCTTATATGAAGGATGGCAAATGTAAAATCTGGGCCATTCGTTTTCGAAGTGAGTTCGTCCCTGAAACGACTTTCCAGCTATATGCCTACTACCATAATAATGCAACCATCGCACTTCCAACTGACCGCTGTTTCAATCGGCTGGAAACAATGTGCGAGCTGATGGACGCAGAGGCCAGGGAGCCGGCTCCGGATTATTCAATCATCCGCCATTTGCTGAGTGCCTTGTTTACCATGGTCGAGGCTGAGCGTAAGAAGCAGGAACCGCAATCGCAACTGGTAAAAACCCAGAGCTCGACCTTCAAAACATTCCTGCTAACCCTGGAGGAGAACTTTCGCCGCCCCGAGGGTGTCGAGTTTTACGCCGAGAAGCTGTTTATGAGTAGCCGCAACCTCAACATCATCTGCCAAAACATCATGCAGCAAAGTGTATCGGAACTAATTGAAACCCGCAAATTGATTGAAGCCAAGAACCTGCTGCTGACAACCGACAAGACCATTGCCGAGATTGGTTTCGAACTGGGATACAACGAGAAATCGTACTTCACCAGCGTATTTAAACGCAAAGCAGGCCAAACACCAAGCGAGTTCCGAAAGGAGATGCAAAAGCTGATTTCCTAAATCTATCACTCATTTTCCGAAAAGTGTTACCCCCTGCGCGGGGCTTTGTTGCAACTTTGTATCAACAAAACGAAACAAAGTAGAAACAATTTAAAACTAGAAGAAAATGAAAACTATTTGGACATTAGACCCGACACACAGCGAATTGACATTCAAAGTAAAACACATGATGATCTCGAATGTACGAGGTGAGTTTACATCCTTTTCAGCATCCGTTGACGGTGAAGATTTCGAAAAGGCAAAAATCAACGCAGTCATCGAAGCTACTTCAATTTCCACCAACAGTGTGGACCGTGACAACCACTTGAAAAGTGCCGACTTCTTTGATGTGGAAAACTATGGAGAACTGAAGTTCGAAGGAAAATCTTTCAAAAAAACAGACGATTACGAATACAAACTGACTGGTTTATTAACCATTAAAGGAGTGGCCAAGGAAGTAACTTTCGATGTCGAATTTGGTGGTATTAACAAAGACCCATGGGGAAATGAAAAAGCAGGATTCTCGTTAGCAGGTAAAATTAACCGCAAAGACTGGGGCCTTAACTGGAACGCAGCACTGGAAACCGGCGGTGTACTGGTAAGTGAAGATGTGAAAATCCAGGCTGAAATGCAATTTGTAAAACAAGTATCGTAAATTAACTGAAGTATGGAACGGAAACAATTTCTGAAAACTCTGTCCTTACTTCCTTTAACTGGAGCAGCCATGAAATTAAATGAATTAAACAAGATAACATCGTCCTTTGACAGCACGGAGCAAATGCCCCTGCTGTTCCTTGGACATGGCAGCCCGATGAATGCCATTGAGGACAACGAATTCACCAGGAGTTTCCACGACATCAGTACAAAAATTGAAAAGCCAAAAGCTATTTTGGTGATCTCGGCACACTGGGAAACGCGAGGAACCTTTCTGACAGCCATGGAACATCCGGAGACCATCCACGATTTCGGAGGTTTCCCGAAAGCTCTGTACGAAGTTCAGTACCCGGCACCGGGCAGTCCCGAACTGGCACAGGAGGTAAAACAGCTGGTTACCAGCACCAACGCCGGGCTAACCGATCAATGGGGACTCGACCACGGCGCGTGGAGTGTAATCCGACACCTCTACCCCAATGCCGACATTCCCGTTGTGGAAATGAGCATTGACTACACCAAAGGGCCCCAATACCACTATGAGCTGGGACGCGAGCTTGCCGCACTGCGGCGCAAAGGAGTGCTGATTATCGGTAGCGGTAACCTGGTGCACAATCTGCGGATGGTCGACTGGAACCGCATGAATGACATTGGCTTCGGCTACGATTGGGCTGAGGAAGCCCGCAAACAAATGAATGAATGGATTATGAATGGTAACCACCAGGCTTTGATCGATTATCAAAAGCAAGGAACAGCATTCAAATTAGCCATTCCCAGCCCCGATCACTTTTTGCCGCTGCTATATGTGCTTGGCTTAAAAGAGGAGAAAGAAGAAATAACACTTTTCAACGACAAGGCCATGGCCGGTTCGTTGAGCATGACCTCTGTACACATTCAGAAATCGTAAACAAGATTCCACTGAAAACTTACAATAGACATTTGAAGGACCGTATAGCAATGCGGGGGTAAGACCAAAAGAGGTTGCCGAAAGGCGCCTCTTTTTTGTCAATTCACAAAAAATCTGAGACACTATTCGGAACACTACCTGACGATTCCAGGGTCCTGTCAAACGATTCCAACGTTCTGTCGGACGATTCCAGGATGCTGTCGAATGATTCCAACCTTTTATCGGATAATTCCAATGCTCTGTCGGATGATTCCAGGGTCCTGTCAAACAATTCCAACGTTCTATCGGACGATTCCAGGATGCTGTCGAACGACTCCAACTTTTTATCGGATAATTCCAATGCTCTGTCGGATGATTCCAGGGTTCTGTCAAACAATTCCAACGTTCTTTCGGATGATTCCAGGATGCTGTCGAACGATTCCGAAGCTCTATCAAACGACGAAAACATTCCACCGGGCAATGTAAATACACTGTCGGGCGAGGGAAACGTTCTGTCGGGCAATGTAAATCGCAGGAATTAATACAATACGCTTTTTATCGCCTCAACCGTTTTCTTCGCATTTCCGACAAACAGTTTTCCATCAATTTCGAATACCGGCCGTTTCAGGAAGGTGTAGTCCATCAGCAAAAGCTTCTTATAATCGGCATCGGCACTCACCGGATTTTCTGCCAGCACATCTTTCAATTTACGGGCACGCTTGTTGATCAGCTCCTCGTAACTACCGGTATGTTTGTAGAAACCATCTACCTGTTCCTCAGTGACGGGGCTAAACTTAATATCCTGTTGTTCAAAGCTGTCGTCCACGCCAACTTCCTTCATAATTCGTTTACATGTATCGCAGGTCGACAAATAATAGACTTTTCGTTGCATTGTTTTTTGTTTTTTGGTGGCGGGAAGATAG
>NZ_JBZQJF010000072.1:0-3988 GCF_059905295.1 Mangrovibacterium sp. | reverse complement strand
GACTCAGGACTCAGGACTCAGGACTCAAGTCTCATAAGATAACCTTATTTCATTATTTAAGCTTAGTAGCATATAGTGCCACTCTGTATCCCTAACCTTATTCTTTATTCTCTTCCGCTTTCTTCGTTTGCTTTGTGGAAAGACAGTTTCGAGTTCCAAGTTTCGAGTTCCAAGTTTCGAGTTTCAAGTTCCAAGTCTCGAGTTTCGAGTTTCAGGTTTATTCCTTTTGGTTTGACGATTCCGGACTTTAACACCTGCTGATACTTTCTTTTTGTTGAAGTTTCCTTCATAGAGTAACATTCTTCTTTTAAATTCGTTTTTGTATTTTACTTGTTGTCTGTTTTAATTGAATATTAATGTCTAAATGATATTGCGTATTCTTTAAAGTTTTATAATTGACATCAATTCGTATGTAAACCTGCGCTTTAGGTAAAATCTGAATGAATTAAATTGGCAGAAGATGAAACGCTCTACGGTAATTGGAAGTCAACGTTATACATTTGATGGGCTTAAGGAGCTTTTGGCAAAAGCCAGCCCTGAACGTTCGGGAGATGTATTGGCGGGTGTTGCTGCGCAAACTGTTGAAGAACGCGTTGCAGCACAAATAGTGCTTGCTGATGTACCTTTAGCGGATTTTCTGAAGGAAGAACTGATTCCGTATGAGGAAGACGAAGTAACCCGGGTGATACATGATTATCGCGATCCCCTGGCTTTTATGCCTGTTTCTTCGCTAACTGTGGGGGAATTTCGCGAATGGTTGTTATCTGATCAAATTTCGGGTGACGAAATTAAAGCTGTTTCGGAAGGCATCCTTCCAGAGATGGCTGCTGCTGTTTCTAAAATCATGCGCAACCAGGATCTGATTCGGGCTGCGGCTAAAATCCGTCATGTCACTTCTTTTCGGAGCACCATTGGTTTACCGGGCTGTTTATCGGTTCGTTTGCAGCCAAATGATCCAACGGACGATCCGAAAGGAATTGCTGCCCAGATTATGGATGGTTTGGTGTATGGTTGTGGCGATGCGGTAATTGGTATTAATCCGGCTACGGATAATTTCCAGTCGGTAAGTCGGTTGAATTATATGCTCGATGAGCTGCGCGAGAAGTTTCAGATACCAACTCAAAGTTGTGTTTTAACACACATTACCACAACAATAAAAGCTATCGAGAAGCAAGTGCCCGTGGATTTGATTTTTCAGTCTATTGGCGGAACACAGGCAGTGAACGAGAGTTTTGGTGTGAGCTACGGAATTTTGAAAGAAGGATTTGAAGCTGGTCGAAGTCTGAACCGGGGAACTGTAGGCCATAATTATATGTATTTCGAAACAGGGCAGGGAAGTGCCTTGTCGGCCAATGCCAACTGGGGAGCCGATCAGCAGACCATCGAAGCCCGTGCTTATGGATTGGCGCGTTGTTTCGATCCGCTGTTGGTAAACTCGGTGGTTGGCTTCATGGGACCTGAATATCTCTATAATGGAAAGCAAATAACCCGCGCCGGATTGGAAGATCACTTTTGCGGGAAGCTCCTGGGATTACCGATGGGCGTAGATATCTGTTACACCAACCATGCCGATGCCGATCAGGATGATATGGATGGACTCTTGACCTTGCTGGGTGTTGCCGGATGTAATTTTATCATGGGTGTTGCCGGTGCCGACGATGTGATGTTGAATTACCAAAGTACGTCGTTTCACGATGCCCTATATATCCGGACTGCTTTAGGCTTGAAGCCTGCTCCCGAATTCGAAGAATGGCTGTATCAGATGCAGTTGTTTGATGAAGGAATGTTGCCGCGGAAGCTGGATGGAACAAATCGCCTGATGTTAGATTCATCTTCATTTTAACCCTTTAAAAGAAACAACGATGATGAACTTTGAAAAACAAATTAGAACCGAATCCCCCTGGCAATCGCTGAAACAATATACGCAGGCCCGTGTGGCACTCGGACGTTGCGGATGTTCTATTCCCACGAAAGAATTACTGGCCTTTAAACTGGCTCATGCCAAAGCTATTGATGCTGTACACCTACCTTTGGACAGTAAAAAAATGGCCGACCGGATTCATCAGACAACAGGCCTCGATAGTTTGCCTTTGTTTTCGGCAGCCGGCGATCGTCAGCAATATTTACAGCATCCGGATTTGGGAAGAATGTTATCCTTTGATTCGGCGCAGCAATTGATTGAACGAGCCGGAACTTCATCTTACGATATCGCCTTGGTGGTGGCTGATGGTTTATCGTCGAAGGCCATCGAAAATAACCTGATCCCGCTGTTAACGGACCTGGTCCCTCAATTGACCGGGAAAGCTTATTCGCTGGCTCCGGTCACCGTTGTGGAACAGGCACGTGTTGCTGTTGCCGACCAAATTGCCGAAATCCTTCATGCCCGCATGTCAATTATCTTTATTGGTGAGCGCCCCGGATTAAAATCCCCGGATAGCCTGGGCATTTATTTGACCTATAATCCCCGCCGCGGAACGACCGACGAACGGCGCAACTGTATCTCCAATGTCCGGAAGAATGGCTTATCTACTTTGGTGGCTTGTTCTAAGTTGTTGTACCTGGTGGAAGAAGCCTTTCGCAGGAAGCTTTCAGGAGTTGATCTGAAAGATGAGCAGATCCAGCCTTCTGAGATCACGGAGGGTACCAGTGTACTTAGCTCATCTCTTTGAGAGATTTATTTGCCAAGGAATAATTTAAGATTTTTTATTGAAAGAAGCTTGTCCCAAAAATCATTGGACTTCCAGGACAAGCCCTTTAATGCTTGTTAGTTTTTAATACATTTTGAAACAACAGCTGTTCCATTTTCAAGGATCAGGCGTAAGAGATATGTTCCTCGTTGAAAGTTTGAAACATCCATCCAATTGTAATCGGTCGAGGAAATCAGTTGACCGCTCATGCTGAAGATTTCCATGCGTACAACATCATCCGATGTTTGAATCGTGTTCGTAGCCGGATTCGGAAAAATTTGAATATCCTTTGTTTCTTTTAATTCATTAATACCTGTTGTCACATTGGTATAATCGGATTCAAAAGCCCCCAGGTCCGGCGCCGATGAATTGTAGCTATATCCGCCGAAAGGTGTTCCGGCATCAATCAGATCACTCCCTTCCGCTAAACGGAGGAAGTCCGTTTCGGGCAAGGAATAATCAGCGTTACGGGCAACAGTTAGCAAGGATTCGTCGACGGATTTGAAATCGTCGGCGGTAACTGTTACCGAACCATCCCAGTAATTGTGGCTTAAATTGCAGGCCGATTTATCAATATTGGCTAATTCCTGTGTTTTTGCGGCGTATCCCAGGTTGTTACGCATAAATATCCCGTAACCATCCACATCCGTTAAGTAGTCGGCTTCAGTCACGCCTTTGCGCATCAGCATTTTATAATTGTATCGGTTCTTATAAGCGGTGTTATTGTAGATCGAGTCGCCTGTTAGGTGATGGTTGGTATAAAAACCCGCTTGCTTATTTCCTACAGCTACACAAAAGCGAATGGTGTGTGCCGGAATAACGGCAGGCAAACTGGCAAAGGCTGTTGTTCCGTATCCGCCGGCTTTGAACCCGTTACCATCGGCCAGGCTGTTAAACGACGAGTCGTAGCCATTGTAAAAAGCATAGCAATGCTCGAAGATCACCGGTTCGGCAGCACCGAGCAAATCGAAACCGTCATCGCTGTTAAACCAGGAGCGGCAACCGCGGAAGATATTACCTGTTCCTCCCGCCTCGGGGTGACAGCCAAAACCATCGGTATTCCCCCCGGTACCATCTTCCGAGGTGTAGTCGTGGTTGCGGTATGAGTCGCAATTCAGAAACAGGTTGCCTCCGCCCCGGCGATGTCGAAGCCCGGTTCCCTGGTTGTCGTGCAGACTTAAGCCTTCAAAAATGTTGTTGTCACCATAGCTGTAAAAGCAGTACGACTCGGTATGTGTCGTGATGGTGACCTGAACTCCGGTAACTTCCAGTCCCTTAAAATGAAGGTAGCTGGTGTTCTT
>NZ_JBZQJF010000071.1:0-21366 GCF_059905295.1 Mangrovibacterium sp. | reverse complement strand
CGTTGGCTTACTAGCCATCATTGCAGTTATCGTTCTGGCCGTTCGTTCACTCATGAAGGAAGGCTGGTTATTCCGAATCATTATAAAATTACACCCGCCTTTCGAAGCCCAGTATGCCGAGTTCATAGCCATCCAGTTCGATCGCCGTCAATTTATCCGCACGGTGCTTGTTTCTATAGTCATCGAGTTTGTTGGAATGGCTCATCTGCTAATTGCGATGCGAGCCCTCGCCTACCCGATTTCAATTGAAGCAGCCATCATCGGCTATATTGTGTCGGTTATGTTCTTGCTTATTTCACCTTTCCTTCGCGGACTGGGAGCCATCGAGTTATCCATGGGGTTCATTTTAACCCGCTATGGCTTTTCAACCTTACAGGCCGTTTCGGTAACCTTTTTATACCGTTTTTTCGAATTTTGGCTCTTGCTGATCGTTGGCGGTTTCAGCTTTGTATTCGTCCGCAACAATATCGTTCTGCGCATAGCACCGGTTGTCCTTACATTTTCCCTGGGCATTGTTAACCTGGTATCAGTACTTACTCCGGCCATTCATTCCCGTGTTCGCCTGCTGCACGACTTCCTTCCCTGGTATGCCATCGACTTGTCGAACTATGCCGTGTTTATGGTTGGAATTTTTCTGCTTCTTATTTCTGCATTCCTGTTGAAAGGTGTCCGATCGGCCTGGTACATGACCGTTTTTCTGGCAGCCATTTCTGCCATCGGCCATCTTACCAAGGCCATTGATTACGAAGAAGCATCGCTGGCGCTGTTTACCATCGTTGCCCTATTCCTTACCCGACGTCAGTACTTTGTCCGAAACAACCCAAAACTCGTTGACATGGGTATTAATGCTGCTCTAATCTCTATTTGCGCAGTTCTTCTCTACGGCACCATCGGCTTCTATTTTTTGGACCGCAGCTATTTCAATATCGATTTCGACCTGGTGGAATCCATCCGCTACACGGTTCAAAATTTCTTCTTTTACCAAAGTGATGCGCTGGTTCCGACCAACAAGTTTGCCCAAAACTTTCTGTATTCATTAAATGCAGCTGGAGGCCTCACACTTAGCTTTCTACTTTACACACTTATTCGCCCGTACTTTTTCGAGGTGAAAACCGAAGAACGCGAATCAGATGCCGCCCTTGAACTGGTCAGCAAGTTTGGTCGGTCTTCGCTCGACTACTTTAAAACCTATTACGACAAAAGTTTCTTTTTCAGTGCCGATGAAGAAGCTTTTATAGCCTACCGACCTGCCGGGAACTATGCCGTTGTGCTGGAAGATCCGGTTTGTGCAGATGCAGAAAAAATGGCGATGGTCATTCGCGAGTTTGACAGCTTTTGCACAGCCAACGGGATGAAAAGCTTGTTTTACCGCGTACCCGAAAGAAGCCTTCCGGTATACCAACAGCTAAACAAGAAAAGTCTGTTGATCGGCCAGGAAGCGGAACTAGACCTGACAACTTTCACCATCGAGGGGAAAGCCAAGAAATCAATTCGGACTTCGTCGAACAAACAAAAAGAACTTGGGCTAGTTTCCAAAATTTACGAGCCGCCCATTAAAGCAGGACTGTTGCAAAAAATCCATGCCGTTTCGGTTGAATGGCAAAAAGAGCGGGACTACGACGAGCTGGTATTTTCGCAAGGCCTGTTCGATTCCAAAGAGCTGAAGTATCAAACAGTACTAACAGTTGAAGATGCTGAAGAGAAAATCCTGGCTTTTGCCAACATCATCCCCGATTACCAACCGGGCGATGCCACTTACGACCTCATCCGAAATGCCAAGGATAGCCCCAATGGACTGATCGAATTCCTGATGGCTGAATTGTTTTTCTACTTAAAAGACAAAGGTTACAAAACAGCCGACCTGGGCTTTGCTGCGATGGCCGGTATCGAAGAAGGAAGAAATTTTCCTGAAAAAGGCATTCGCTTTGCCTATGACAAATTTCGCTCATTTTCACATTACAAAGGCCTCAAGGAATTCAAAGATAAATTTTCTCCGGATTGGAATAACAGATACTTAATTTACAGCAACGACTACGATCTTTTTAGTGTCCCTTCAGTCTTGAAAAAAGTCGTGAAGCCATAAATCGAAGTTCTCAAAAAAATCATTGCCGCATCGGTTGATTCAAGCCTCCATTCATTAATAACAAAGGCTGGTACTTCTTTGACAAACGTCCAGTTGAAGATCGGGCTTATATAGACGAACTATAATCTCCTATAGCTCGTAACCCCCATATAACCAAACTCTTATTTCATCATGAAACAATTTTTTATTTTTCTGGCCTTGGCTCTCGTGCTGACAGCCTGCCAGAAGCCCAATCCGGAAGCAGAGAAGGCCAATGCAGAAGCTGCCATCAATGAGTTTTATGCAAAAGCTCAGCAATTCGATTTTGAAGCAATAAAAACCCTCTGCACACCCGATTTTTCAGCATTTGAAGACGGGATGTATTTTAACAGCATTGATGATTTCATCCAGGTATTTCAAGGCTTTGAAGGTGCAACCATCAACATTAAAACCGACTTTGTAAAAACGGAAGTATCCGGTAACATCGCAACTTCAATTGTCAAATTCGACGCCAGTTTCACGAACGGCCCCATAGTCATTCATTTTGACACCTACGAAGATTACATTCTGAAAAAAGTGGATAACAAATGGCTGCTGCATTACTTCCACAGCTCTCACCTACCCGATCCGAGCGACACCGGATATGCCAGCATTCACTTGTTAAAAGCGCCGGAAAAGCTGAACATAAATGAACTGAAAGAAAATATAGAGAAACTCAACCAGGCAATTTTATCCTTAGGATATATGGATTGCGGGTATAAACTTTTGAAGATTGAAGAAGGCAGCAGCGATGGTTACAACTATTTCATTCAGGGAAATTGGAAAACGGCTGAAACCTACAAAGCAATTCATGACAGCGAAGCATACAAAACCGTCGAAAAAGCCCTTCCTGAGTCAACAAATGACTTTTTCAAAAATCAACTTTATGTGAAAGTCGACAAGATAAAATAGATACCGAAGACATCGGGGATCGCATGATGGCATAACCTGATTTCACATATTCTTGTAACGTGTAATGGTAAAATACCCTCAAATAAAAAGCCCCATAAGTATCATCCGACACTTATGGGGCTTCAATCGTTGATCTGGAATTTATTCTTGTCGACGTAATAATTTCTTGGAAAGTGGCTTAACCCAAAGTGTTTCGGCTAACACTGAGACCAAAACTGTCGTTATGGTAGCTGAGAGAATAATCTCACCCCAGTCAATCAACATTTGATTGTGGTTCATAAAACCAATCCCCAATGGGATACCGGCCAAAGCCGCAGGAACAACACCCCGAGGTCCCTCAAGAGCAATAAAAAGATATTCCTTGAATGTCCATTTTTTCAACGGAAGGATTACTAAACTGGCAATTGGACGGGCAATAAAAACAACACCCAAACCAATCAAAACACCTTTTAGCAGCGTTTCATTAAGAACCGAAAGATTGACAGTCGCACCAAATAGAAGAAAGATGAATACACTGGCGATATCGGAAAGGATTTCATTAAACTCCATTTCCTTTTTAACGAATTTCTTAAACCCTTCATGTTCATTCCATCTTTTAAATAGCAGCGCATGGTTTCCGAAGACGATACCAATTGTTGTAGCAACCAGGTAACCTGATGTTTGAGCAGCGTCACCAATAAGGAAACCACCAAAAGCAATGGCTAGACCAAAGATTTGAGGTAGCAGCCCCGGTTTTAACCAGCGGATCATCCAGTATCCGGCAAAGCCCAAACCAAAACCAATTGCCAGAGATGAAACAATTTCGTACAAGAAGTAAATAACTCCGGCCCAATAAATAGTCGTAAATTTCGAAATCAACATGACTAAATGCGCCTGATCTGCATTCGGTGCCACCATTGCAATAGCAAGAGTAGTCAATACAATAGCCAGCGGATCATTAAAGATCGATTCAGTAACAATAACTGTCTTAATGTTTTCATCCACATTGTTTTGTTTGAAAAGCGGAATTAGAGTTGCAGGGTCCGTTGCCGAAACAACTGCACCAAAAAGCAATCCGGCCCCAAACGGTAGATGGAAGATGAAAGAAAACAGGTACGCACTTATGAAAGCCGTTGCAAGTAGCCCGACCGTATCCAGCAGGCTAATGGAGAGGATATGTTTCTTAATCATGGCCCATTTCAAGTTATGCCCTTCCGTATACAGAATAAGCACCAACCCTAAAACACGGGCATAATTAAAGACAGTATGTCCCTGGCTATTGGGAATAAGCCCAAGTACAGGACCAAACAACAAACCCAAAACAATCAGGATTGGGATTGAAGAAACTTTTGCTTTTTCACTCAGTAAGAAAGCAACGAAACCAAGCGTCATTACTGTAATAACAGTAAAGTCAATGAGTTCAGTATGCGACATATTAGCTAATTAAAATAGATTAATAACAACCAGCAACCACCTTCAGTTCACGTTCTTAGAATATAATGTCAGTGATAAAGAGCGCAAATATAACAAGCTCCAATTCAATACATTTAAAAATCTATCTATCCTCATCTAAAAATCGTATTTAATTAATCTGCTGTTAACTGATATTAACAAAACCCCTTTTAAACACCCAATTTCACGTCCTAACTATCGAAAATTTTAACATTTCACCGGTCTCATTTTAAAGACAATACAGCTAGAAGGATTTGTTTGGTTTAATCATGTATTCCAGAGATATTTGCTCAAACCTGACACGAACCTTATATTAAAGCCAAACATTTTTCTATTGTTTTTGTTTCATTTCTATCACCTAGAACCAAATACGGCTCAGATGTTATCTTTTTGTAACTTTCACTTCAAATATCAACACATCTAGATACACCAGACCTTTGGTTGTAGGTAGCTTTAAAGACTCTTAACCAAAACACCAGTTGTATATGAGAATTTTCACCTTACTCGCATTTCTACTGATAGCTACATCAGTATTTGCACAATCCTACGAACTTGAGGGAACAGTAACGGACAACGAAGGACAAGCTCTTCCGGGAGCATCCGTAGTTATTAAAGGAACATTCACGGGGACCTCGACCGATGTTAACGGGGCATTTCACCTTAAAGTTACAAGCAGCGATGTACTTGTTGTCAGCTTTGTGGGCTTCGATGATCAGGACGTTCCGGTGAAGGGGCAAACCAAAATTGTGATCGCCTTGCAACCTGGTATTGAAATCGCAGAAGTTGCAGTAATCGGTTCCCGAAATCCAAACAGAACAAGTATTGACACACCGGTTCCGGTAGATGTGATCGACGTTAGCGAACTAACTGCCGCCGGTCCGCAAACCAACCTAAACCAAATATTAAACTATGTTGCACCATCTTTTTCATCGAATACTCAAACGATTTCGGATGGTACTGACCACATCGACCCAGCTTCTTTACGGGGATTAGGTCCCGACCAGGTATTGGTTTTAATCAACGGGAAACGTCGACACACTTCATCTTTAGTCAATGTGAATGGTACTTTTGGCCGCGGTAATGTTGGTACCGACTTAAATGCGATTCCTGCATCCGCAATTAAACGCATTGAAGTTTTGCGTGATGGCGCTGCCGCTCAATATGGTTCGGATGCGATCGCCGGGGTAATCAACATTGTTTTAAACGACAAGACAGATCAGTTGGATTTTAAAGTAACAAGCGGAGCAAACTTCAGCAAAAATGCCAACGAGCAAACCGGCGGTGTTGATGGTGCTACTGTAAACGTTAGCGGAAACTACGGATTACCATTAGGAGATAAAGGCGGATATATCAACTTCACAGGAGACTTTGATTACCGCGATTACTACAACCGGATGAAAGAATGGGAAGGAACAATCTTTAACCTTTACAATACTGTTGAACGTTATGCCAACAATGATGGATATAATTTAGCTTCGCTGCTCGATGATGACGTTACTGATGTAATTACCTATGCCAACCAAGCAGGCATCAGCCTCAACGGAGCAACAACAAAAACAGAGCTCCAAAGTATTTTGTCAGCGGATAACACCGACGCTGAATTAGCTGCACGCGGACTTAAACGCAGCGACTTTAACATGCGCGTTGGTCAATCAGCACTACGAGGAGGTCGTTTCTTTGCCAACTTCGCTCTTCCGCTGGATGATAAGGGAACCGAAATTTACTCCTTCGCTGGCTTAAGCTCCAGGTCGGGAAATTCAGCGGGATTCTATCGTCTACCAAACCAGAGTCGTACCTACACCCCGGCCTATATCAATGGCTTTTTGCCTGAGATCAACTCAAACATTACCGACAAGTCTGTTTCTTTTGGCATTAAAGGGAAGGTATCTGACTGGGATGTCGACTTCAGCAACACCTGGGGGCAAAACGCTTTCATGTATATTATCGGGAACACCTCGAATGCTTCAATGCAAAATTCATCACCAACAACTTTCGATGCCGGCGGGTTTGCTTTTACGCAAAACACAACCAATCTTGATATTTCAAAATATCATGATGATATTTTCGAAGGCCTGAACGTCGCATTCGGAGCCGAATATCGCCTCGAGAAGTATGAGATTGTTGCAGGTGAAGAAGCCAGCTATGCTCAATATACTGCCGACGGCGATGTTATTACAAATGCAACACAACAGCCTGCTCAAGACTTCTTCGGTGCATCGCGTCCGGGTGGTTCACAAGTATTCCCGGGCTTCAGTCCTAAGAACGAACTATCGAGAGGTAGAAATAGTATTGCCGGTTATGTCGACCTTGAAGCTGATTTAACTAAAGCACTCATGTTAAGCTTTGCCACTCGATTTGAAAATTATTCTGATTTTGGATCAACTCTCAACTTCAAAGTGGCTTCGATGTTTAAAGCAGCTGAAAATTTCAATATTCGCGCAGCATTCAACACAGGCTTCCGCGCTCCATCGTTACACCAGCTTTACTTCAACTCAACCTCTACTATTTTCGATCAAAACGGAAACCCACAGGAAGTTGGGACCTTTGCAAACGACAGCCGTGCAGCCAAGCTGCTTGGCATCCCCAAATTAAAGGAAGAAACATCATCGAGTGTCAGCGCTGGTTTTACAGCCAAAGCCCCTGCATTGAACCTGAGCTTTACAGTCGACGGTTATTTCATCAAGATTGACGACCGTATTGTTTATACCGGACAATTCCAAGGACCGGGGACAGGCACTGAACTCGACAATTTGCTGGCGCAGGCCAACGCAACTGCTGCCTCATTCTTCGCGAATGCAATCAATACGGAGTCAAAAGGGTTAGACATTGTGATTACACAGAAAGCCAAACTGGGTAACAACTCTTTACTGAAATCCGATTTATCGGCTACTTTCTCTAAGACCAACCAGGTAGGTCCAATCAAGGCTTCCCGTGTTTTGGAGGATGCAGGACTGGTAAGTACCTACTTCCCGGAAGACAGCCGTATTTACCTGGAAGAAGCTGTACCAAGAACAAAAATCAACTTGTCGAATACCTTCGCCATGTCCAAGTTCAACATCTTCCTTCGTAACGTTTACTTCGGCAAAGTCACTGAAGCAACAACGAACATTGACAGACAACAGGTATTTAGTGCCAAAGTGGTAACTGACCTTTCAGTTGGATATAAACTTAGTGAACCGTTAACCATTACGATTGGAGCAAACAACCTATTCGATATTTACCCCGACCGTGCAGCACAAAAGCTGGCTGACGGAGGTAATAACCGAAGTGAAGGTCGTTTCGACTGGTCGCGCAGAGCACAACAATTTGGCATCGGCGGTCGGTTCCTTTTTGCTCGCCTTAGTTTCTTACTGAAGTAATTTTAAACTCCGATCAAACTAATATAAAAAGGGTTTTCCCGTTTGGGAAAACCCTTTTCTATTGTCATGTAATCAAATCAATCGTTAAAAACCAACGGCCTCATCATCTCCCCGAGGATCAGCACCTCCTTCAAGCTGTCCATCGGGCAATACCAGTACAGCATCAACTTTCCCAATAACCGGTGTATTTCCCCGATCAATGTGATACCCTAACTGGCGTAAGGGTTCGAAAACCAAGGTGTCGAAAGCCGGCTCAAATTTGATATTGTCAGGAAGCCACTGGTGGTGAAAACGAGGCTTGGTAACCGACTCCTGCATTCCCATTCCATATTCCAATACATTTAAAATATTCTGGGCCACCGATGTTATTATCGTCGATCCTCCCGGCGTTCCCACAACCATTTTCAATTGACCTTTTTGTTCCACAATAGTGGGGGTCATAGAACTCAACATCCTTTTCCCGGGCTGAATTGAATTCGCTTCGGCTCCAACCAACCCAAACATATTCGGAGTACCTGGCTTAGCACTAAAATCATCCATTTCATTGTTCAAAAAGAATCCGGCACCATCCACATACACTTTCGATCCGTAAGCACCATTGAGAGTTGTAGTTACCGAAACGGCATTCCCAAAAGAATCGACAATTGAATAATGTGTTGTTTCATTACTTTCAACAGCATTCAGCTGGCCATGCGAAATTTCGGAAGAGGAGCTGGCGTGTTGCCAGGAAAAGTCAGCCATGCGATGCTTCAAATAAGAATCAGATATTAAGCTGTCAACCGGAATCTGTACAAAATCCGGATCTCCTAAAAAGTGAGCCCTATCGGCATAAGCTCTTCGCTCTGCTTCGGTAAGCAACTGAATATACGGGACACTATTTTGTTTATACTGACCGATATTGAATGGCTCGATACTTTTCAATATTTGAGCTAAACAAATTCCTCCGCTCGACGGTGGTGGCATACTTATAATTTTAGACCCTTTATAAGAGAAAACAATCGGTTTCCGCCACTGAGCCTGGTAGGCTGCCAGATCTTCTTTCGTCATAATTCCACCACCTTGCTGAATGCAATCGACAATCAGATCTGCTGTTTTTCCTTTATAAAATTCATCACGACCTAAATCCCGAATACGCAACAAGGTTTCAGCAAGCTCGGGATACCGGATTGTATCTCCTTCCTGCCATTCCCGATCCAATAAAATAGTCCGTCGGTTAGCCTTCTCGAAAAAAGATCGGTAATGATTTAATCGTGCTGCTTGTTTGGCAGTAACTACCACACCTTTCAATGCCAAATCAATGGCAGGCTGAATCAAACTATCCATAGGGAGCTTTCCAAATCGCTGGTGAACAGCAAAAAGTCCGGCAACAGTACCAGGTACACCAATAGCCATCGCCCCCAACGTACTTTTCCCGGGAACAACATTCCCATCTCCATCCAAATACATATCGTGCGTAGCTGCCAATGGGGCCTTCTCCCGATAATCGAGCGCTCCACATTCTCCGTTCTGCAAGCGATACACCATAAATCCACCACCTCCAATATTTCCGGCAAAGGGGTAAGATACCAGTAATGCAAGATCGGTCGCAACCATTGCATCAAAGGCATTTCCTCCTTTTCGCATAATTTCAACACCTATTTCAGAAGCCTCTCCTCTGGCCGATACAACCATCGCTTTATTCGCAACAACGCCTAATGACTTTTGCTTAGTTTCATTTTTGGAAACGGTTTGACATTGAACTAAGGCAAGTGCTAAAAATAAGATCAGAATTTTCCGCATAACACAATTGTTTTGGAATGATTATCAAAAATACCGAAACTCCGGATATATATGACATGTTATACGTTAAGCCTAACTGAAGAATCCGGGCACCTGGAATTCGTTTAAAGAAAAAACGTACAATAAATTAGCCTCACAGCAAATCCTGTTTTCTAATTTTATCTATCAAAAACAAACAGATATGATCGCACAGACACCACAACCGCCATACTATGCCGTGATCTTCACATCGATTCGAACTGAAGGTGACAACGGATATTCAACGATGTCAGATTTAATGCTTAGCCTGGCAAAAAAACAGGATGGATTTCTAGGTGCAGAAAGCGCAAGGAACGAGCTAGGAATGACTGTTTCGTACTGGAAAGATTTGGAATCTATTAGAAATTGGAAAGAAAATACACAACATCAGATTGCACAAGAAAAGGGACGCAACGAATGGTACAAATCCTTTAAAGTGAGAATTGCGAAAGTTGAGCGCGATTACGAAATGTGATGAAAATAGTGGAGCACCCGGGAACTACTCAATTTCGTCAAGCTCACTTAAAGTCGCTTTCAGTTGCTTGATGTAACGCCCGTACAGACGACAGAAGCCCCAGTGAAAAACCAGGAAGATTACAGCAATAATCACCAGCAAGATACCCAAGCTGGTTAGTAAAACCACTTGGTTTCGTTCGGCCAGCATCGTTTCAGCCTTTACATCCGGGTTACCAAAGAAACCTGCAACAGCCGAAATAACAATCACAAAAAGGAATACGGTTAGGGCCCCATAAAACAAGCGGCGAAATGTCATCAAAGCCTGGATGGAATCAGCCAATACACGACGCATATCGTTGCTTTGCGAGTAATGATTTTTTACCCCTTTGTATTGGTTCCAGAAGTAACCGAATGTTCCTACTAGGATAATGGTATTTAGGGCATCTATCAGGTAGATCCAGGCCGGCACCTGAGTTCCTTCAGCAAATTTAGGGGTCAGATAAAAATCGTCAATCATGAAGAATAGGACCAAAGCGACAATCACCGTAAAGCCAATCCACACGTTCCGGTCAATGCGGTCAATCAGCCCATTGGTACGACGCTTCAGCATTCGACGCAACTCCGTCTCGTCAACGCGGTGGCGACTGGCTTGTTTGTCGGAAAATTTATTCCAGGCATTTTTAAGTTGATCCAGTTCCATACTCATTCTTCAATATTCATCTGTTTCTTCAACTTGTGTTTGATCCGGTTCATCTTCACACGAACGTAATTCTGTGTAATTCCGGTAATATCGGCAATCTCTTCGTAACTCTTGTTCTCCAAAAAAAGCAAAATAATCGATTTTTCAATTCCACTCAAATGGGTAATTGCCTGATGCAACATTCGCATTTGCTCATCAGTTGTCGGGTCGTATTCCTCATGCGCCAGTTGCACAGTATCAATGGTCAATCCATTATGATCGGGCTGGCGCTTAGTTTTCTTAAAACTTGTGATAGCCGTGTTCAGCGCCACCCGGTACATCCAGGTTGTAAACTTCGACTCTTCACGAAACGAAGGATATGATTTCCACAGTTGGGTAAGAATTTCCTGAAAAAGATCGCGACGATCCTCTTCCGAATCACAATAAACGGAACATACCTTGTGTATGATTCCCTGGTTTTCTGTGATTATTTCGACAAACTCTTTTTCCAACGTTTTACTGATTAGTTGCTGAAAATTGAAATTATTACATCAATTCATCTTCAGGAAACTAATTTCCTTTGGCGAAAGGAAACGCCATTTCCCGCGAGGTAAGTTTTTCTTGGTTAATCCGGCAAAATAAACACGATCCAAACGGGCTACTTTATAGTCGAAATGTGCAAAAATACGTCGTACGATCCGATTTCGTCCCGAATGAATTTCAATTCCTACTTGCTTTTTGTCTGCCGGGTCGACAAAGCTTATTGAGTCGGATTTAATAAACCCATCTTCCAATTCAATACCTTTTTGGATTTGCTCCATATGCTCTTCAGAGAAGTCAACATTCAAAAAAACATGGTAAATCTTTTTCTTTTCGTAGCTCGGATGTGTCAGCTTTTTAGCCAGTTCTCCATCATTGGTAAACAGCAATACACCTGAAGTTTCTTTATCCAAACGACCAACAGGATAAATGCGTTCCTCGCAGGCATTATTCACCAGTTCCATCACGGTATGTTCGGCATGCGGATCATCCAGAGTCGTTACAAAACCCCGTGGTTTATTCAGTAACAGGTAAACTTTCTTTTCCACATTCAGTGGCTGCCCCTTGTACGATACTTCGTCACGCTTGCTCACCTTAGCGCCAAGCTCGGTTACAACTTCCCCATTTACCGTAATCTCGCCGTCGGCAATTAGCTTGTCGGCTTCTCTACGGGAGCATACGCCGGAGTTGGCAATATATTTATTCAGGCGAATCTCTTCAGCCCCTTTTTTTATCAAACTAACCTTTTTCTTTTCGGGTTGAAAAGATTTCTCGTCTTGTTGCGGTTTACGACGTGAATGGTGTCCTCCGTCCCGATTTTTCATGTTTCTCATATGTAGCTGTCAAATTGCGACAAAGGTCGGAAAATTATGCAAATAAAAAAGATCTAACATTCTGAGGGGTTAACATCTCACTGAGCTCTTCTAAAAATTACCAACGCCTTATTCCGGCTTCGAATCATCCTTCGCTGCAAATTGTTCCTGCTGATACAGCAGATATTGCTTTAGGATGGCATCGCGAACATCATACTCGTTGGAATGAGCTGTCAATACATTTTTTTGGTTGAAGTAAATCATAAAGGTATCGGCCTCGCTAGTATTCAAGCCTGTGAGAGCCATAACAACATCTTTGTTGTAATATTTTGAAAGGCGTTGCCATTGTTCGTCACTAATCATGGCTGCTCGCACCGCCCGCTTTTCTTTTTCACGTTTACTTAGGTGATATTGCAGAAACGAAGCGGGCGAAAAAAGTGCTGCTAACACCGATGGTTTTTTCTGGAAAGCATCTCCCCGTAAGGTCGGATCCAGATCTGAAGGCTTTCCGGTTCCCACACCATCCATATTTACTTTTTTACCTTGACCGGTAACTTTCACCTCTCCAATAGCCACCCGCAACGGACGGGCATAAATAGTGAGCACACTGTCTTCTTTGTAAGTATAAGGCACATGCACATAATCACGCATGAAGCCCATTGCAGATAAGCCAATGCTATCCACATTCAGCATCTCCATGGAGAAATAACCATTCACATCGGTAGTTGTACCTCCGCGAGTACGCATATTTACAATGTGGGCATAACTCACTGGCGAACCATCGTCCTGATTAATCAATCTTGCCTTCAGGTAAATCAATACGGGGTCGATCAAGTCATCATCCTGAGTACCTTGCGCTTGAACCGGCCCGGAGAAACCGATTGACAGTAAAAACATCAAACTAAAAATAATTCGCATAGATTACAAAAATACAGAATTCCGAATGGCTTATAAACACACAAAAACTATTCCTCACATTATTTAACAAGATTTAAGGGAAAGCTATAACGTTCATTGCAGGTAATCAGCAACCTTTAGGATTGTCCCAACAGGCTGAACGACAACTTCACACCTTCAACAACCATTTGCGTACCAATGATTGCAATAATCAATCCCATCAACTTCCCGATAACCGCGATCATGTTATTTCCCAATTTACCAACTATTGCATCGCTTAAAGCAAAAGCCCAATAAGTAAGCAAACAGATAAATGCAAAAACGGCAATAACGATACCGATGTGCGAGTAGCTGGCATCGGTTACATTATTCATGGCTGTTACAATAGTCCCCGGGCCTGCCAGTATTGGAATGGCCAGTGGCGAAACAGCAATGCCTGTATCTTCGTCCTCACCGGGCCGGGTTGAATGGACTGCCGACTTGCGGGACATTAACATCTCGAAGCCCACATAAAAAATCAGGATTCCTCCGGTAATCTTAAATGCCGGAATTGTAATCCCGAAAATCTCAAAGATGTACTTGCCCACAACAACAAAAGAGGCCACAATCAAAAAAGCGATTATCGTAGCCAGCTTTGCTACTTTCTTTTTGGTTTCCGGTTTCTCGCCTTCAACAAGCCCTAAAAAGATAGGTGTATTGGCAATTGGGTTCATAATGGCAAAAAAACCGGTAAAAACAGTCAGGGTGTAAGTAAATAGTTGTCCCATAATGAATCGTTTTTATAAAAAGAAACCCCAACCAACAGGCTGGGGTTCACAAGATATGCTTAAAAATACGATTAGCTTAAGTTTTTAATGCGCTCCATTGCTTCGATGACGTTTTCACGATCAGCAAAAGCTGAAAAGCGGAAGTAACCTTCGCCGGCAGGACCAAAGCCAGATCCGGGAGTTCCAACAACATTTGCTTCATTCAGCACCTTGTCGAAGAAATCCCATGAGCTCATATTATTTTTAGTTTTCACCCAGATATAAGGCGCGTTAACACCGCCGTAAACCGTGTAACCGGCAGCCGACAAGCTTTCTCGCATAAGTCGGGCATTTTCCATATAATAGGCCACAACTTCTTGCACTTCCTTCTGACCTGCTTCTGAATAAACAGCCGCTGCTGCTTTTTGAACCGGGTAAGAAACACCATTAAATTTAGTGGTATGACGACGTAACCATAATTTTTTTACCGAATGTGCTGTTCCTTCTTTATCGAAGGCTTTCAACTCTTCCGGAATTACGGTAAATGCACAACGCGTACCTGTAAAACCTGCTGTTTTAGAAAAACTTCTAAATTCTATAGCGACTTCTTTGGCTCCTTCGATTTCGTAAATTGAACGAGGAATACCTGCTTCAGTGATGAAAGCTTCGTAAGCTGCATCGAAAAGGATGATACACTTGTTTTCCTGCGCATATTTCACCCATTTCGTCAACTCTTCTTTCGAAGCAACAGTTCCGGTTGGGTTGTTCGGATAGCAAAGGAAAATCAGGTCAGGACGCTCTGCCGGAAGATCAGGGATGAAACCGTTTGCATCAGTACAAGGCATATAAACAATGCCTGAATAGTAGCCATTAGCAGCACATTCGCCTGTTTTTCCACTCATAACAGTGGTATCTGCGTAAACGGGGTAAACCGGGTCGCAAATCGCAATTTTATTGTCGTTTCCGAATACTTCCTGAATGTTTCCGGTATCGCACTTCGAACCATCTGAAACAATAATGTCGTCAGCTTTGATATCGATTCCGTTTGCCTGGTAAGCTTTTTTGGCAATCACCTCACGCAGGAAATCGTAACCTTGCTCCGGGCCGTAACCTCTGAAAGTAGCAGCGTTACCCAATTCTTCAACTCCTTCGTGGAATGCTTTCAACACAGTAGGAGCCAATGGTTGAGTTACATCGCCAATACCCATACGGATTACTTTTTTATCCGGATGTTCATCGGTAAATTCTTTCACGCGACGGCCAATTTCCGGGAAAAGATATCCGGCTTTCAGCTTCAAATAGTTTTCGTTAATTAATGCCATGTATTTCGATTATTTAAATGAATTTCTGTTTTTAATTTGAACGGGCACAAAGTTACAAAACGCGGGCAATATGCAAAAGGCAACAGTTAAAATAGCGGAGAGAAATACTAATCAATCAATCGTTTAACAGTTAATTGATCCGAGCAATCTTCGAGCAGACCTATAATACTTTGCTTGAACACCGGATGAACAAAGCCGGCAGCAACCTCAGCCAGAGGCTCAAGCACAAAACGGCGATCGATCATCCGGGGATGCGGCAACTCCAAATCCGGTTCGTGAAATACCAGATCATCGTAAAATAGCAGGTCAATATCAATTAAGCGGGAAGTATAACGGGCTGCCTTTCGAATACGCCCCAGCTCCAGTTCAATCGACTTGGTGAACTTCAGCACCTCAACAGGAGTGAGCTTTGTTTCGATTACAACCACCTGGTTCCAGAACAAATCGTCACATTCAAATCCCCAAGGTTCAGTTTCGTAGATAGAAGATGTTTCGATGATGGCCCCCAACTCCTCTTCCAGACGCTGACGAGCAGATTTAAATATCTGTGCCTTATCGCCCAAATTCCCCCCTAACAATAAAAAAAGCTTCGCCATCTTATAAACAAAATGTAATGAAATTAGTAAATTCGTGTTCAATAGGACAAGAAGCCACAAAACTACAAACACAAAATTAGATTTCACTATTATGAGAAATTTTTTAAAGTATACGCTGGCAACAATTGTTGGTGTTATCATTTCCGGAATCATTGGATTCCTTATTCTGGCAGGTGTTTTCTCGGCTATGTTATCATTTTCGGAAAAACCAGTCGTGGTTGAGGATAACTCGGTACTGATTCTAGACTTCAAAAAGGAGATTGTTGAACGGGCAGTCGATAATCCGCTCGCTGGTTTGCCAATTCCTCACATCGGCGAAACCGGAAAAATGGGATTGGATGCTATCCTGGAAAGCATTGAAAAAGCCAAAACCGACGATCAAATTAAGGGGATTTACCTCAACCCAAGTGTCATTCGTGCAGGCATGGCAAGCCTTGAAGAAATTCGCCAGGCACTGACCGACTTTAAAACGTCGGGTAAATTTATTTACGCCTACAGCGATGGCTACTCGCAAAAAGCCTATTACCTGGCCTCGGTTGCCGACAAAGTAGCTTTAAATCCACAAGGCATGCTCGAGTTCCAGGGCCTAAGCTCTCAACGCATGTTTTACAAGCATGCCCTGGACAAATTTGGTATTGACATGCAAATCGTCCGCCATGGTAAGTTCAAGTCAGCCGTTGAACCGTTTATGCTTGACAAAATGAGTGAAGCCAGTAAACTGCAAACACGGACATACCTCAACAGTATCTGGTCGCAAATAGTTGATGCAATATCCGAATCCCGGGGAATCTCACCCGAAAAAATCAATCAGATTGCCGATTCGGTAGCGACCTTTATGCCGGCAGAAGATTTAGTAAAAGTCGGTTTAGTGGATACCCTGATTTACAAAGATCAACTGATCAACAAACTGAAAGAATTGACCGGAATTGACAAAGAAGATGATATTCCAGCCATTGGAGTTGGAGACTATTCCAAAGTCCCCGCAAAGGAATCCCCGAAATTTAGTCGCGACAAAATAGCTGTAATTTATGCTGAAGGTGAAATTGACGGAAACGATGCGGATGGTATCAATTCAGAAAAGTTATCTCGAACAATCCGCGAAGCTCGCCGCGATTCATCGATCAAAGCAATCGTATTCCGGGTGAATTCTCCGGGTGGAAGTGCTTATGGCTCCGAAGTGATCTGGCGGGAAGTGAAACTGGCCAAAGAGGTGAAACCGGTTATCGTATCAATGGGTGATGTGGCCGCTTCTGGTGGTTATTATATTTCTGCAGCAGCCGATACAATTATGGCCGACCGAACAACCATCACCGGGTCAATCGGGATATTTGGCATGTTTCCCAATATTGGCAAATTGCTCAACGATAAAATCGGGATTACCTCCGATGCTGTTGGTACCAATGCAAATTCCAACCTTCTTCAATACGACCGGCCGCTGACCAGTTTTGAACGGGCGAAGTTACAAGCTTACATCGAACGCGGCTACGACACCTTCATTACCCGCGTTTCCGATGGACGTTCAATTCCCAAAGAACAGGTTGACGAGATTGGCCAAGGTCGCGTATGGGCCTCAACAGATGCTAAAGAGCGCGGGTTGGTTGACCTTTATGGCGGAGTAAACGACGCGATAAAATTAGCAGCAAAAATGTGCGGACTGGAAAACTACCGAATCACAAAGCTTCCCAAGCTACCGGATCCGCTGGAAGAATTCGTGAAGAATTTTACCGGAGAAGCCCGGACTTTCTTTCTAAAAGAAGAATTGGGTGATCAATATAAAATATACCAACAACTAAAAAATGCTGTCAACTCGAAAGGCATCATGGCCCGTATGCCCTACGATATTACATTCGAGTAAAATAAGCGCCGGTAAATCGAGCATTAAAACTTAAGTTACCAAGCATTTAATCAAAATTTTTACATGGAAGAAGTTACCTCAAAAGGGTAACTTCTTTTTATTGCTTATGATTTTGGTAAATTCGCAGTACAAATGTGTGCTATGATAAAAATTCTCTTATATCCACTATCGATTCTTTACGGAATAGTTGTTTACATACGTAATATGCTTTACGACACTAAGGTGTTCAAATCTACAGAGTTCGAGATTCCGGTAATCTCGATTGGGAATATTACCGTTGGCGGAACGGGGAAAACACCACACACCGAATATTTGGTAGAACTCCTGAAAAAACATGTGAACGTGGCAACCCTGAGCCGCGGTTATAAGCGAAAAACGAAAGGGTTCTTTTCGGTACAGCAGACCTCTGATGTAAAGAATGTTGGTGACGAGCCACTACAGATTAAACAGAAATTTCCGGAGGTAACAGTGGCAGTGGACGAAAACCGGGTTCATGGTATCCAGCAACTCATGAGAGACGAAAAGCCCGACGTAATTTTGCTCGACGATGCTTTTCAGCATCGCAAAGTAACTCCGGGTATCAACATTTTGCTGATCGACTATAACCGCCCCATCGAAGACGATCATCTGTTGCCAATGGGACGACTGCGGGAAAGAGCTTATCACAGGCGCCGGGCCAACATCATTATTTACACCAAATGCCCGGATGAAATAGCACCGATCACTCGCCGGATCATCATGAAGAATGTGCACCTTCTCCCCTATCAGTCACTGTATTTTACAACCATGGTTTATGGCGAAGCGGAGCCTGTATTCCCGGAACTGGCTCAAGAACATCCCCAATTTACCAACTCAGAAACCCCTGCTATTATGCTTTCTGGAATCGCCAACCCGGCACCATTCCGAAAATATTTAGCAGCACACACAAACCTTATGGATGAAATCGTGTTTAGTGATCATCACAACTTTACAAAACGTGATTACAACCAGATTGAAGACATTTATCAAAAACACAAAACCGAAAACACCTATATACTAACAACTGAAAAAGATGCTGTTCGCCTGCGCTTTTCAACAGAACTGAGCGACGAGCTAAAAGCAAAACTGTTCTACGTACCGGTAAAAATTCACTTCCTCGACAGTGAAGGAAAAAGTTTTAACAAAAAAATAGTAGGCTATGTTAAAGACAATAGAAGCAACCGCAGACTTCATCAAAACAATCATTGGCAAACAACCTGAAATCGGAATCATTCTAGGCTCCGGCTTAGGCGGATTGGCCAAAGAAATTGAAGTTGAAAAAGAGATTCCTTACGGCGACATTCCCAACTTCCCTGTATCAACGGTCGACGGTCATAATGGCCATTTAATTTCCGGCAAATTAGGTGGCAAGCAGGTTCTGGCCATGCAGGGACGATTCCATTATTACGAAGGTTATAATATGAAAGAGGTAACCTTCCCGGTGAGAGTCATGAACAAGATGGGCATTAATTACCTGTTTGTTTCCAATGCAACAGGAGGCTTAAATCCCGACTTTAAAATTGGCGACCTGATGATCATTAATGACCATATCAATATGTTCCCCGAGCACCCACTGCACGGCCCAAATGAGAATGAACTGGGACCTCGTTTTCCTGACATGAGCCAGGCTTACTGCAAAGAATTACGCCAAAAAGCCAAGTTCATTGCTCTGAAAAATAAAATTGAGATTAAAGAAGGTGTCTACGTAGGTGTTCAGGGTCCAACTTTCGAAACCCCCGCTGAGTATAAGATGTTCCGCATTCTTGGTGGCGATGTTGTAGGTATGTCGACTGTGCCCGAGGTAATAGTTGCCCGCCATATGAATATGAAAGTGTTTGGGATCTCGATTGTAACCGACAGTGGCGTTCCGGGCGAGATTGTTGAAATTTCGCACGAAGAGGTTCAGGAGGTCGCCATGAAATCGGAACCTTACATGACCCAAATTCTAAAACAGCTAATCGAAGAGATTTAACCATGAATAATTTGCTGCTACTGGCGCTGGCTCCCGTTGCTATTTTGCTAAGCTACGTTTGGCTGCGCGACAAATACGAACGCGAACCCTGGTCGATGTTGCTTAAAGCTTTAGCCTTAGGTGCTGTCTCTGTTATCCCCATCCTTATTGTAGAACGTTTTCTGATGGGCTTCATTGACAACTTCAACGGCTACCCGCGGGCCTTTTACAATGCGTTTGTTGTAGCAGCCTTTACCGAGGAACTATTCAAATTCCTGTTTCTCTACCTGCTGATTTGGAAGAGCAGGGAATTCAATGAAAAGTTCGACGGCATTGTTTATGCAACTTTCATTTCATTGGGTTTTGCTGCCGTCGAAAATATCCTATACGTATCTCAGCACGGCGTACAGGTGGGCATCACAAGAGCACTTACGGCTGTTCCTGCTCACTTTTTATTTGGTGTTTGCATGGGCTACTTTTTGGGTATGGCCCGCTTTTTTGCCTATCGCCGGCCAGCCATGATGCGGATGGCGATCCTCGTGCCAATGCTTTTACATGGTATTTACGACTTCATCCTCATGTCGCAGAATCACTTTCTGCTGCTGCTTTTCATCCCTTTCATTATAGCCATGTGGCGCTTTGGCTTGAAAAAGATGAAGGAATTGTCCGACAGCTCCGTTTTTCGCTTCAATTATAATTCGAAAGGCCCCTTATTCCCTGAATCCTAAAAAACATTCAACATGAAACTTCCAGAATTTGCAGATATCGCACAAGCTCACGAACGCATTCGTCCGTTTGTTCATCGTACACCGGTTTTAAGTTCATCGACTAT
The DNA here is from genome assembly GCF_059905295.1 of Mangrovibacterium sp. Lineage (NCBI taxonomy): Bacteria > Pseudomonadati > Bacteroidota > Bacteroidia > Marinilabiliales > Prolixibacteraceae > Mangrovibacterium > Mangrovibacterium sp. The sequence goes on along the minus strand of NZ_JBZQJF010000071.1, from coordinate 1,062 downwards.
GAACCGAATTCTGAATTGCGAACTTTATTTTAAATGTGAAAACCTGCAAAAAGTAGGTGCTTTTAAATTTCGGGGAGCATGTAATGCCGTTTTTTCGTTAAGTGATGAAGAAGCTGCCAAGGGAGTTTGCACCCATTCGTCGGGCAACCATGCAGCGGCACTGGCCCTGGCTGCCCGTATGCGAGGCATCCCGGCCTATATCGTAATGCCCGAAACAGCACCAAACATCAAAAAACAAGCTGTGGAGAGCTACGGCGGACAAATTACCTTTTGCAAACCAAGCCTGGAGGCCCGCGAAACAACGCTGGCAAAGGTTGCAACGGAAACCGGAGCAATAGAAATTCATCCGTACAATAACTTCAACGTCATTTGCGGACAAGGAACTGCAGCCAAAGAATTAATTGAAGACAAAGGCTTATTCGACATTGTGCTATGCCCGATTGGTGGCGGGGGTTTATTAAGCGGGACAGCCATTGCAACACGCACCCTAAACCCCAAAGCACTGGTTATAGCAGCCGAACCCGAAGGTGCCGACGATGCCTACCGCTCGTTTCACGCACACAAACTCATTCCTTCGGTTAACCCCAAAACGATTGCCGACGGCCTGCTCACATCGGTGGGCGAGATCAACTTCCGCATTATTCAGCGTAAAACCGACGAGATTGTAACCGTTTCGGAGCGCGGCATTGTACGTGCCATGCGCATGATTTGGGAACGCATGAAGATTATTGTTGAGCCATCATCGGCTGTTCCGTTGGCAGCCATCCTCGAAAATAAACTGGATGTACGCGGCAAAAAAGTGGGAATCATCCTGAGTGGCGGTAATGTTGACCTGGAAAAACTTCCCTTCCATGAGTTTATATAAGTCTGCAAGCCATTTTCAAAAGCCCGCAGCCCCATATTTAGGGATTATAGCCCGTGCCGAAGAAGCGATTACCCCATAGTGAAGGGGTGATTACCCGTACCACAAGGGGTGTTTACCCCATAGCGAAGGGGTGATTACCCCATAACAAAGGGGTGATTACCCGTAACGAAGGGGTGATTACCCGTACCACAAGGGAT